>NZ_JAJEQU010000059.1:0-1073 GCF_020687575.1 Roseburia sp. CLA-AA-H209 | reverse complement strand
GTGGCAAACTTATAAGGACGACCTCTGGTTGTCCATAAGTGCGCCCTTCATTCAAAGGCAATGAAGGGAATGGAAAACCCACTCCCTCCGCCATTACACTTCCTCCATGTCTGTAACTAATTCTTTCTGCATCGCTTTTGAGAAAAACTTCCCGTTTGTTTCCTGCCTTTTTAAGAAGCCTATCAACTTTGGTAAATCTTTCTCCTCAATCGGACAGCCAAGAACTGATTCCACCGCTCCTCCAATCTGACAGAGCCTGTGGGTTCGTTTTTTACTTTCTTCCGCTTTCTTTCTCTTTTCCAGTTCCTTCCGCTGTGCTATGAGCTTTTTTGTAGCTTCAATGCTTTCCTGTTCCTTTTTCTCTAATGCACGTATTCTTTCTTCATAAGTCTTTGTTGATTTCGCCATATCGTCTTCATCCTTTCTTTTTCCGATAAACAACAGTTCCCGGTTGCATATCAGGAGAAGCACATGGTATAATCCTCTTGCGTGTAGGTATATCATGGCTTCGGTCTGATAGAACCTTTGGCGGTTTCGTAAGAAGCCGCCTTTTTAAGTTGCCACATTTCTTGTGACAGCTTTTACATTTCCTTTATCCCTCAGATCTCGTCCCTCGTTGGCTTCCATGAACTTTTCCAGAATGTCAGTTTTAATAAGGACTTTTCTTCCAACCTTTAATACCGGAAGTTTCTTCCATTCAACCAGTTTTCTCAAAGTGTTTCTGCCAATCCCTGTATAGTCGGCTGCTTCCTCGATGGATAATGCAATCTTTCTTTCCGTCATCTCGTCACCTCCTCGCAAATTGCATTATGCAATTTCTATTGTGCTGTTAGTATAGCGGTTTTATATTGCGTTGTCAAGCGTTATGAAATTTTAAAAATAATCATTAAATTGCATATTGCAATCATATAAGGTACATGCTATAATTCATACATACCGAAAAAGGAGGCAATCAGCATGAAAGATAAAGAACTACGCAAGCTGATAGGCAGCAGAGCAAAACAGCGTCGTCTGGAATTAAATCTGACACAGCCTTATGTTGCAGAGAAGATGGGAGTTACCGCTTCCACAAT
>NZ_JAJEQU010000058.1:0-1141 GCF_020687575.1 Roseburia sp. CLA-AA-H209 | reverse complement strand
AAATTCGGATTTGTTGGGATGACGTAGATGAAAGTAAAACTTGGAGATATATTTGAAATTGGTTCGGGTGGAACACCCGTAAAGTCCCATCCAGAGTATTATAATGGAGATATACCTTGGGTAAAAACTGGAGATTTGAAATCGGAATATCTTTTTGAGGTTGAAGATTTTATAACAGAAAAAGGGTTGGAGAATTCTTCGGCAAAAATGTATGAAAAAGATACAGTTTTGATTGCAATGTATGGGGCTACAATAGGTGCAACATCTATTTTGAAAATGTCAGCATGTACAAATCAGGCATGTGCGGCATTTAAGAAAAATGAGAAGGTTATTCCAGAATACTTATATTATTTCCTTAAAAGCAAAAAAGAGAAGTTTGTTAAAGATGGAGTCGGTGGAGCACAACCGAATATTTCAGTAGGATACTTAAAGAAAACTGAAATGGAGTTGCTGTTATTAAAAGAACAGCGAAAAATTGTAGACATACTTGATAGAATAAGTGAAATGGTATTAAAAAGAAATCAAGAGATTCAATTGCTTGATGACCTTATTAAAGCCCGATTTGTCGAGTTGTTTGGTGATCCAGTTTCAAATACTATGAATTGGCCAGTAAAGAAACTTAAAGAATTATCCATTCAAATTAACAGCGGAAATACACCGAAGGGTGGCTCTGAAAATTATGTTAAAAAGGGGATTGTATTTTTTAGGAGTCAGAATGTTTGGAAGGATCGTTTGGAAATGGAAGATATTGCGTATATTGATGTTCAGACTCATGAAAGTATGAAGAGAAGTAGCCTAAAGCATGGAGATATTCTTATGACAAAAACTGGAAGAATTAATACGGAAAATAGTTCATTGGGTCGGGCTGCACTATATATGGGAGAAGATGATAAAGCGAATGTTAATGGACATGTGTATTTTATAAGATTAAAACCAGAAGTTAATAAAAAGTTCGTACTTAGGATACTTGTTTCGGATGAGTATAGAAATTTGATTAGAAGTGTTTGTGTTGGGGGAATTGATAAGAGACAGCTCAATAAGGAACATATTGAAGATTTCCCTATAATATGTCCAACAGAAGATATGGTTAATAAATATATTGCATTCGTCGACCAAGTCGACAAATCAAAAGTTGCCGTGC
>NZ_JAJEQU010000057.1:0-1192 GCF_020687575.1 Roseburia sp. CLA-AA-H209 | reverse complement strand
GTGGCAAACTTATAAGGACGACCTCTGGTTGTCCATAAGTGCGCCCTTCATTCAAAGGCAATGAAGGGAATGGAAAAACCACTCCCTCCGCCATTACACTTCCTCCATATCTGTAAGTGGCTCTTTCTGCATCGCCTTTGAGAAAAACTTTCCGTTTGTTTCCTGCCTTTTTAAGAAGCCTATCAACTTTGGTAAATCTTCCTCCTCAATCGGACAGCCAAGAACCGATTCCACCGCACCGCCAATCTGACAGAGCCTGTGGGTTCGTTTTTTACTTTCCTCGGCTTTCTTTCTCTTTTCCAGTTCCTTTCGCTGTGCAATGAGCTTTTTGGTAGCTTCGATGCTTTCCTGTTCCTTTTTCTCTAATGCACGTATTCTTTCTTCATAAGTCTTTGTTGATTTCGCCATATCGTCTTCATCCTTTCTCTTATAATCAAATCTTGCTCTGCTAAGATTTGGCACACGATTCTGGTCAGCTCTGTTGACATAATTCCAATCAGAATCGTGGTGCATCCTTGCGGAGCATTATCTTGTCGATGTTTTTCCGACAAGATAAACATTAGTTCCCGGTTGCATATCAGGAGAAGCACATGGTATAATCCTCTTGCGTGTAGGTATATCATGGCTTCGGTCTGATAGAACCTTTGGCGGTTTCGTAGGAAGCCGCCTTTTTAAGTTGCCACATTTCTTGTGACAGTTTTTACATTTCCTTTATCCCTCAGATCTCGCCCCTCGTTGGCTTCCATGAACTTTTCCAGAATGTCAGTTTTAATAAGGACTTTTCTTCCGACTTTTAATACCGGAAGTTTCTTCCATTCAACCAGCTTTCTCAAAGTGTTTCTGCCAATTCCTGTATAGTCGGCTGCTTCCTCGATGGATAATGCAATCTTTCTTTCCGTCATCTTGTCACCTCCTTATGAATTGCATTATGCAATTTTTGTTGTGCTGTTAGTATAGCGGTTTTATATTGTGTTGTCAAGCGTTATGAAATTTTAAAAATAATTATTATATTGCATATTGCAATTATGTGAGGTACATGCTATAATTCATACATACCGAAAAAGGAGGCAATCAGCATGAAAGATAAAGAACTACGCAAGCTGATTGGCAGCAGGGCAAAACAGCGTCGTCTGGAATTAAATCTGACACAGCCTTATGTTGCAGAGAAGATGGGAGTTACCGCTTCCACAAT
>NZ_JAJEQU010000056.1:0-1262 GCF_020687575.1 Roseburia sp. CLA-AA-H209 | reverse complement strand
CTTTCTTTATCGGATAAAATAACCTGTTCTCCTAGTCCCATATCATCAAACGACCATATTACGCACACAAAGACCATATTTTTACAAGATGACCACTGCCTTAGTAGAAGCTCTGTATCTCAAACTCTTTGAAATACAATGCTTCCCTGCATTTTCTATATCGGCATGTTGATATTATTACTTTACTATCCTGCACACTCTCTGAGAGTGACTGTATCTATCAAAAAAGAAGCCAGCAGTTTATTCACGCACTGCTGACTTCTTATAATACTACTCATTTTATTTACTTCGCTGCGTCTCAGACAATTTTTTTATTTTTAAACATAACCTCTGTTTTCCCGCCATCCCTTTACATACCACCTGATTCCAACATATACCAGTTGCACGAATAATAAGAGAAATAGCAGATTGATTGGCAATACTTCCTTTATCCAATCCCCAAAGTAGATAGCTATTGCCATACTTACAAGTATCACCATTATGGTAATCATATCCCAACAGTATTTCTTATATAGCCCTGCAATCTTTATTTCGATGAATGCCAAAAGTATTCCCACACCCACCAGACATCCACCGCAAATCAATATTCTTATCAGCCAGTTTATAATTCCAGCAACGACAGGATTGGATATTCCATCACTAATCTGTGCCACGTTCTTTCCTGCCAGTACAACCCAGCCAGCAATGGTCTGTGTGAAAGTTGCGATTGTATCAAAGAATACCACGCAATCAGAAATAAATATTTTTGACCGTATCATCTGAAAAAGAGTAGTTGATACGGAATACCATATCAGCAGAAACATCAATGCTTCATACATGGCTGTTTTTGTTTTATATCTGCCTGCCAGTTTTTCCCTCTGCATATCATACTTTTCCTTAGCTTTCAGATAAGCTGTCTGTTTACAATTCCCGCACTTTTGATAGAGTACCGGCTTTTCAACCGGTATCTCTACTTTTTTCTGATGGGAGAGTGCATAATCCCGTTCCTGTTCTGCCTGTCTCTGCTTATCTCGACATTCCTCTATCATGGCTTGGACGGTGTGTGTTTTCTCTTTCTCGCTCTGCAACAATTCTTTTGTTTTCCTCAAGTCGTTCTTTAAGGCTTGAATGTTCTCTGTTTTGTTCTCGCTGTTTAACTTCTCGTTCAAGGTCAGCGATTCGTCGAGCTGCACTTTCAGTTCCCTGATAGTCCGGTCTTTCTGGTCGAGTTCTTCCTGCATCTGCTCTGTCAGCAGAAGCAACTCTTCCAGTTGATCGTCGCT
>NZ_JAJEQU010000054.1:0-1465 GCF_020687575.1 Roseburia sp. CLA-AA-H209 | reverse complement strand
TGATATGTACCCAGAATCCTGGACACATATTTATGAACTAGGCTGAACACATGGATGCTATCCTGTATTGTACAGGCGGCATCCATTTTGTTTTTGCCTGAATTCTTTTGTTATTATAATAATCTATATATTCTTCAACCGCTTGTGAAAATTCTTCGAAAGAAGAATAGTTTTTTTCATAGCCATAATACATTTCATTTTTTAATCGTCCAAAGAATGTCTCCATAATACAATTATCATAACAATTACCTTTTCGTGACATGGATTGTATAATGCCATGTTCCTGTAAAGCATTTCTAAAATAAGCATGTTGATACTGCCAGCCTTGATCTGAATGAAATATCAATCCTTCAACTGAAGGAAATTTTTCAAATGCTTTATTCAGCATTCTTTTTATCTGTTCAAGATTAGGGCTCATGGATAAATCATATGAGATGATTTCATTTGTATTCATATCTAGCACTGGAGAAATATAACACTTTCCCCATGAAAAATTGAACTGTGATACATCTGTGGTCCATTTTTGTAAAGGCAAAGTTGTACTGAAATCCCTGTCTATTATGTTGTCAGCAATCTTACCAACTTCACCCTTATAAGAATGATATTTCTCCTTTGGTCTTTTTCCGGCTAGACCTGCTTCATGCATAAGACGCTGAACTCTTTTATGGTTCACCTGATACCCGCGATTAATAAGTTCCTGGTGAACCCGTCTTACACCATACCTGCGCTTGTTCTCAACAAAAACACTTTTTATTTCTTCTAGTATTTCTTGATTGCGTTCGGCAATAACATCGTTTCTGCTAATCTCAAAATAGTAAGTAGATCTAGCCATGTGCATTGCTTTAAGGAGATATTTTAATTGGTATCCGTTTTCTCTGAGTTTTTTGATGATTGCTGCTTTTTCGCCTTGAGTTGCGCAGCCCATTTTTCTTGCCTCAAGGCGATCCGTTTTTTTATTACTTCATTCTCGGCTTTGATATATTCGTTTTCAGCTCTCAAGCGTATCAGTTCTTCTCGTTCTGATTCTGTTAAAGGTAATGGATTTGTTGACTTCTTCATTCTTGATTCCTTTGTTGGACGTCCCTTTTTACTTTCTACTAATCCATTATATCCTTGTGATTTATATTTGTATACCCATTGATAAAGCATTCCTGCGCTGATTCCTGCTTCTATGGCAACTTTTCTCCTTGGTATACCTGCAATAACCATTAAAACCAGTTCAAGCTTTTCTTCTGGTGTCCACACTTTATTGAACACCTTATGTTTTAAAACTTCTGGACCATGTAAATCAACCAATCCAGACCATTCTCGTATATGTCTTTTGAGAGTATCTGGATTCGCACCCTCTGGGATATCTGGATACGAACCTGAATGATACAAATCAACACACATCAGTTTAAACTCATAACTATAACGCATAAAAACACCCTCCTTACTGGTTGTCCAGTAAAGAGGGTACATATCA
>NZ_JAJEQU010000053.1:0-1481 GCF_020687575.1 Roseburia sp. CLA-AA-H209 | reverse complement strand
GGGAGTATCCCAAAGTTTGTGTAAACCTCCAAACTGATGTAAGATAAAATTACTCAGTTTGGAGGTTATTTTTATGGCAAGAAGAAAAGACAGCCCACAAAAAGCAGCAATGAGAGAAATGATGCGCGACTATCTGAAAAATAATGATATCAGCATCAAAGATGGCACCGATGTAAACAGCATCATGCGTGACATGATGTCTGTCATTTTGGAAGGTGCTTTGGATGAAGAACTGGATGAAGAATTAGGATATTCCAAGTATGACTATCGAAACAAAGAAACAGACAATAGTAGAAATGGACATTCCAGCAAAACCATGCACACCAGTTATGGAGATATGGATGTGGCAATCCCAAGGGACCGTAATGGGGATTATGAACCTCAGCTGATTAAAAAATATCAAAATACCGTAACTCAGGACATGGAAGAAAAAATACTTTCCATGTATGCCAAGGGAATGACAACTGGAGACATTGAATCCCACATGCGTGAATTATACGATATTGATATTTCTGACAGCACAATCAGCCGGATCACAGACAAAATCCTGCCGATTGTAAAAGAATGGCAGGAACGTCCTCTGGAAGAAGTGTATGCCGTTGTATTTATGGATGCCATCCACTATCATGTCCGCAGCGAAGGACGTATTGTAAAACGTGCGGTTTACATTGCTCTTGGTATCGACATGAATGGAAAAAAAGATGTCCTTGGAATGTATGTTGGAGAAAACGAAAGTGCAAAGTTCTGGCTTTCTATCATGAATGGATTAAAAAACAGAGGTGTTGAGGATATCCTGATTGCATGCGTTGATGGTTTAAATGGATTCCCACAGGCAATCGAGGCTGTTTATCCCAAAACAGAGATTCAGCAATGCATCATCCATCAGATCCGTAATTCAACAAAGTTTGTTTCATACAAAGACATCAAAAAACTGATGGCTGATCTGAAGCTTGTATATGCAGCTCCGACGGAAGAAACCGCTTTAAATGAGTTAGAATTGTTCAAGGATAAATGGGATTCCAAGTACCCGAAAATCTATAAATCCTGGCAAGATAACTGGGCAACTTTGTCCACATATTTCAAATATCCGGAGGCAGTAAGACGGCTGATTTATACCACAAATGCCATTGAAGGATTCAACCGCCAGCTTCGGAAAGTGACCAAAAGCAAGACGGTTTTTCCGTCGGATGACAGCCTTTTGAAAATGCTGTATCTGGCAACCATGGATATCACGAAAAAATGGACTGGCCATCGGCAGGACTGGGGACAGATTCATTCCCAGCTTGAAATTTACTTTGAAGAACGTCTGGCAGGACGGAACCTGTAAAGCAGTCAATTTTAGGCAGGTTTTATTGACATGCCTAAAAACTACTGTATAATGCAGATATGGGCAGAATTCGGAAAATCGGCTCTGCCCATTTGTAACTATTCACAAATCTTATATCAGTTTTTAACGTTTACACAAAACTTGAAACGGTCTC
>NZ_JAJEQU010000052.1:0-1516 GCF_020687575.1 Roseburia sp. CLA-AA-H209 | reverse complement strand
TCAGTGAGGCAGAGCTGGAAGTAGTAAATAACGTAAAAAGACCGCAGCAGTTGGGAAATGTAGGAGAGGGTGGAAGTGACACAGTAGCATATCACTCTGTTGGAGGTGATAATGCTGCTAAAAAGATTCAAAGTGTATTAGACGGAATTGATATAAGTTATACTAGTCCTGAAAGCAGGTTTGGACAAGGATTTTATGTTGCAGCAGATGGTAATACTACGGTGGCTGAACTTGCATATCATGGAACAGATGCAACATATTCGATTAGATATGATATGAACCTAAATGGGCAAAAAGTTTTAGATTTGACAGATACGAACATAGCTAAGCAGTGGAATTATTCACAAGGGAAATCTTCTATTTTAGAATGCCATAGTATCGCTGAAACTGCATTGGATGAGGGATACACTGTTATTAAAGTACAATCATATCGAGATAATAGTATCAATTATATAATTTATGATAATTTTGATGAAATATTACAACCACAAATGGTTACACCGATAGGAGCATATTAACTTATGAATAATAAAATAATAAAACTTAAATTAACTGTTGCACATGCAAAATGTGAGAAATGTGGAATGGAGCGAATATTGCATTTTACATCTAGTTATACTTACGGAGAGAGAGTTGTTTCAACTGTTAGTGGAAAAAAATGTGCGTATGTAAATCTTCTGGATGAAAATGTGATGCAGGAATTGGAAGAACAATGTATGAATGTTTTTCAGGAAAGAGGAGTAGAGATATCACAAAACAAATTAGCAAGAATTGTTCCATATCTGTACGGAGTAACTTGTGATGATATTAATGGGGAAAAAGTCGATACCATTTCTGCATTGAAATGTCCATGCTGCTTGGGTAAAATGGTAGAGGATGATAAGTACGGAGAAAAAGTAGAAGAGATTGATGCTTTTATGGTAACACATAGTATGTGGGCGAGGTTGAGTAGAGAAGAAAAGCGAAAAGAAGTTGTCGGCGAGCTAATTAGACAAGGATACTTATCGTGAGACAAGAGTCATAATTTTAATTATGGTTATACTTTAGGACTCCAATACCCCTAACTCAAAAAGCTATTTTAATTTCTGCCTGTTCACGAAGTGAATGAAATGCAGAAATTAATAATAGCTTTTTGTCATTTACCTAAAGGGGAATGGACACCTTATGGCGAAATTTGCCCCTAGGTATACAAAAGGATTTGTCCGACACTTTATTTCTAAGGTATGGTAAATCATTGATTTTACTGACTTTATTGCAAGCAGACAGATTTCATTCTTTCACAGAACTATTGTTTGCTAAAATATTCATAAATACTGTGAAATAGCCATTTTCAGCAATTGATATAAAATTATAACAAAAGATTTCGTTACAAGTTTGGCTGGTATCTACAACAGTATATTTTTATGAAAGTATATGCCAAAATCAAGACAAGCCAACTAATTGAGGATAAATATACATTAGACAGTGGCTGGCGTGGAGATTTATATAATGCATCAATTTCTGCCTCCAGTGCATT
>NZ_JAJEQU010000051.1:0-1558 GCF_020687575.1 Roseburia sp. CLA-AA-H209 | reverse complement strand
TCGATTCCATAAATCAGATAAGAGTTTTCCTTTGATTTTATCAGAAATTCGTTACCTATTTTGCCGCGTTCAGCCCCTTCATCATCCATATATACCTTAGGTATGCTTGCATCGACCTGTGACAAATGTATACGATAATACTCCGCATAACGTTCACTTAATAAAATATATATTAAAAAAATTGTCCAAAAAATCGCTAGTCCTACTGAAAAACAGCGAAATCCTTTCAAAATTTTTTCTTTCTTATATTTACTTTCAGGCATGTTTGATTTTCTCCTTTGAATTCATTCCGCGCTATACTCCTGTTCCGCATGCAATTTTATATACTCTGTCATTTTCATCAAAATAGAATGACGTTGAATAAAGACCATTTTGAACTGCATATTCATTTTCTTCCTCATTGCTTAAAGTTTTCTTTAATCCATATGCCAGCATAACTTCTTTTTTTGATGAGCCTACCCCAATTTGCAGTATTCCAAATCGAATATCAGGATCCGTAATTCTAACACTTTCCATATAATTTCCAATAAAGGTATATTCTATATCTTCAAATTTAATATCCTCGCAGTTTCCATATAGTTTTTCTCTGCTAACAGGGTCACCTTCTTTTTCTAAAATTTCCTGTTTGCTTTGACGGAAAAAACAATTAAAATCATGTAATCCATATGTACCGTATTTCATTTTAAGAAATATAACTAATACTATAAAAATAAGAACAATAATACTTATAACTACCTTTGCTCTTCTTTTACTCTTTACCATCTTTTTTCCCCCATTCTATAAAAGTAATGTTTTAATTACTATTTTCATTTCTGGATTTATAAAAGTCTGGTCTCACAATTATATCTACTTTTACAAATGCACTTATAAATGCTGCAACCATCATTACAATCATAATACAACACCAAAAAAATACTGAACTTTTTTGTTTTCCTAATGCATTGAATAATACTGCTCCTCTGCGTCCAAAAAATCGTCTTCCTACCACACACAAACACGTTAATAAAAATAAACTCATTGTTTCTATAATTTTTAACGTACTTCTTACATTTTTATTTTTTATTACTATTTTTCCAGTTGTTAATAATGCCCCCCAAATTCCCAATATTATAGAAATCACATAACTTATAATACAAATTGCTGTGCTTTTTTCAGGCGGCAAATTTCCCTGCACCATTATTTGTATCAAAAGTCCCAGCGAAATAAATAAACATATATGTGCATTGTATTTTCTATAATCATATTCTTTTCTTATAAATGAAACTACTGCCCCCAAAATAATAAAAGCTATTACACACACTGCTATACATGCTGTAAAGCCCATATTGGCTCCACGATAATAACTCTCATATGCTCCACCTAAACAGAACAAAACATATGAAAAAATTCCTGCTCCTGTTTGTTTTAAAATTGCTTTACCCTTTTTCACCATAGCCTCATCTCCATATTGAAGTCTGCAACTAACCAAGTCACCTTTTAACATCATCGGGTAAACAATGCCATATGCTCTTTTTGTTTTTCTGATAGAGCATACCTCGCGTCTGTCATGCATATCTCC
>NZ_JAJEQU010000050.1:0-1559 GCF_020687575.1 Roseburia sp. CLA-AA-H209 | reverse complement strand
AAGAAAGGAAACGGGTGATTATACCTTATCCGTAACTGGTACTGATGTAAAAAGTATGACACAAAGCCTTGTAGCAGGATCTGTGAGTATTTCTGTACCTGATAGATCAAGTTTTGATATTAAGGCATAAGAAGGTTCGGTAAAAGGAAAATATCAAATCGGTACTTTGGTTGGAACTGCGATTTTGGCTAAAAGATTGTGAATTGCCAATATAATCAATAGTTTCTTCTATGAAAAGATAAGATGACAGGGTGGAAGGCTATGGAGAGCTGACCGCCCTGTTTTTATCCAGAAAAATGCAGAAATAATCAAGAGAAAATCAAAATCTTTCTGCTATTCTGTTTCATGGGTTTTATATGTACGAAGATAGGCTTCTACAAGTGCAAGAATGGTGGTTATCTGATCGCTTGTACATTCTGAAGGATAAACCAACAGTCTTTGGTAATCCAGATTATCAAATGAATAGCAGTTCTGTACAGAAACAATTAAAAGCAGCAGGGATCGACACAAACAGTAAAAAGTATAAAGCAGTACTGAGTGAGATGATGAAAAATGGAAACGGTGCAATGTTTACAAATGTTCAGGCAATTAAGAACCTGATGAGCCAGTATGACAAAAATGGAGACTGGATTGATCCGAATACCGGATTAACAGGACTTGCTGTAACGGATGAGAACAGAAACAGTTATAAACATATCATTTGAGGCGGTTTTTAATGCGAAAGCCTAATGAAAGAATGGAGGTATTATAAAATGTCTAGTGTGAACAATTATATGAATGGCATCTATGACAATAACATATCCTGTAGGAGTTGCATGTTCTGCGATTATGTATTTTATAATAAAGCAAAATGGTAATTTTTTGAAAAAAGTTTCGGATTAGATGTAGTGTTTGCCGCTGAAACCGTAGTATATGAGTGAAGCCGGTAAGGAGGCGGTGTGATGATAGACGATGAAAAAATCATAGAAATGTTTTTTGAGCGTTCGGAACAGGGCATACGGGAACTGGACATAAAATATGGAAAAGCCTGTCACAATCTTTCCTACCATATAGTAGGGAGCAGACAGGACGCGGAGGAATGTGTAAACGACGCTTATTTAGGTGCATGGAACGCCATTCCCCCAGCACGACCTAACCCATTGTTGTCGTATCTTTTGAAAATCGTTCGGAATATTTCGCTCAAAATCTATTGGAGAAAGGAAGCAGCCAAACGAAGCAGTCATTACACGATTGCTTTGGAGGAAATTGAAGCCTGTATTGCAGACCAGAAAAACATTGAAGAAGAAATCGAGGTCAGAGAGTTAGCCTGTATCATTGAGTCTTTTTTAGACACGCTGACTATCGAAAACCGCGTTATCTTTATGCGCCGCTATTGGTTTTCCGACAGCTACAAGGACATAGCCGAGTTTGTAGGGCTTTCAGAAAAAAATATTTCTGTCCGGCTGACCCGTATCCGCGAGAAAATGAAGCAATACTTGATTGGATAGTGTCAAGTAAGCTATGAAAAACGAGCCGAAGAAAAATAGGCTCAAATGAACCTTGAAAATTGCAGATATTTA
>NZ_JAJEQU010000004.1:0-209844 GCF_020687575.1 Roseburia sp. CLA-AA-H209 | reverse complement strand
ACATCAGTTTAAACTCATAACTATAACGCATAAAAACACCCTCCTTACTGGTTGTCCAGTAAAGAGGGTACATATCACTATCAGATTTCTCCCATCGGGGCTTTGTTATTTCTTTTATTTCACATAATTTTTGTCTACGTTGACCACGATATGATACTGTTCGCCCAGCTTTTCCTTTACCTGATGCTCCAGTTCTTTTAACACTGCTTCATCACTGGAACGGTAGCCAAATGGAATCACTACATCAAAGATAAGATTGGTATGGGTCGGTCCCTGAACCATACGGAAATCATGCATAGTAATGACCTCATCAATATCCTTCAAAATACCTGTAACCGTTTCTTTTATCTCGGTCAGTTCCTTGCTTCCGGTAATCACCGGATCCATATGTATGACAGCCTCACAATTCAGTTCCTTTTTCAATTTCATTTCTACATTGTCTATCATATCATGTATTACAAGGATATTCATTTCTGCCGGCACTTCCGCATGTAGTGATACCATCAGACGTCCCGGCCCATAATCATGTACGACTAAATCATGAATACCGATAATCATTTTTTCTTCCAACACCAGATGTTCTATCTCTTTTACGAATTCTTCCTCCGGTGGCTGTCCCAGCAGTGGATTTAAAGTCTCCTTCGCTGCATTAATTCCACCATATAAGATAAACAGTCCTACCGCCACACCACAGTAGCCGTCAATATTGACTGACGTAAATTCTGCAATCAATGTGGTGATTAAAACCACAGATGTGGTAATGCTGTCGCTTAAGCTGTCCATGGCCGTTGCCCGCATAGCCGCTGAATTAATCTTCTTTGCGACTCTCCTGTTGTAGAAGGTCATATACAGCTTTACAGCAATCGATATCAGCAGAATCACGATAATTAATGCAGAGCATTCCGTTGCTTCCGGATGAAGAATCTTTCTGATGGAATCCTGTATCAGTTCCACTGCCATAATTAAAATAACTGCAGCAACCACAAGCCCGGAAACGTATTCCATTCTTCCATGTCCAAATGGATGCTCCGGATCCGGCTTTGCTGCTCCCAGTTTAAAGCCCAGCAATGTTACAATGGATGAGCCGGCATCCGACAGGTTATTAAATGCGTCCGCTGTAATTGCAATGGATTTACTGATGGTTCCCGCAATAAATTTTCCTGTAAATAATAATACATTTAGCAAAATACCTACAATACCACATAAAATACCGTAGGCAAGCCGTACCTTCTCCGGCTTATCATCTTCCCGGATAAATATCCTGGCTAATAATGTTATCATAAATCTTCTCCTTTTGCTCCCTTATTCGTTCCGCACTAATTCAATATTTTAAAATTCTTCAGTGGCCAATATCGGAAAATCGCTTTTCCAAGTATTTTACTTTTCTTCACATAGGTATTGGTCCAGTATCTTCCATCATAGGAGTTATTCCGGTTATCTCCCATTACAAAATAGCTGTCCTCCGGCACTTCAAAGGTATACGGTCCTGTAGCTACCGTCCATGTCTCTTTGAGATAATCCTCCTCTAAGAGTTCTCCGTTGACATATACTTTGCCACCTTCTATCTTTACCGTATCTCCCGGACAGCCAATGACACGTTTTACATAGTTCTGGCTCTCATCATCCGGAAACTTAAAGATAATGATGTCTCCCCGCTCCGGTCCGGAAAACAGATATGACCATCGGAATCCAATCAGCTTATCTCCGGTCATGATTGTATTTTCCATGGAACCGGATGGAATCTCTGCATTAATTAACACAAAACGATTTAAAAACATAGCAATCAGCACCGCTGCTACAATCGTAATTACCCAGCTTAGAAATTCCCCTGCCACAGAAGCTGCATTCTTTGTATCGGATTTTCTTCCTTTCTTCCTGCGTCTGCCGCCTTCTGAATATTCCTCTTCTGGTTCTTCTAATTCTTCCCGGTTGTCCTCTGGCTCTTCCGGTTCTTCGATATTCTCAAAGTCATCTATATATTCTAATTCTTCATTTCTTTCTTTTTTCTGCATCTAAATTGCCTCCGGTCTCTTTCCTTCCCGTTGTTCGTTCTATTATACTCCAAACAGGAAAGAAATTCCACCGGAAATGCTTTGCGAGTTTCTCGTGTAAATTAAAACATCCCCGAAACATAACGTTTCGGGGATGTTTTCTATGTGTTCAATGACATCCACTCGGCTAAGATTCAAACTTCGTCTGCGACTCGTTTTCATCAAGTCTCGGGATGGGCTTTCACACTAAGTTCACGCTTCGCCTATGGCTCGCGTTCTCTAAATGTTCAATGCCTAGCAAACGCCCTGGGCAAGCATCGCTTCAGCTACTTTTTCGAAGCCTGCGATGTTAGCTCCTGCTACATAGTTACCTTCCATGTTGTAACGTTTTGCAGCATCATCAATGTTATGATAGATATTTACCATAATCTGTTTTAACTTAGCATCTACTTCTTCGAATGTCCAGCTTAAACGCTCTGAGTTCTGGCTCATCTCTAATGCAGAAGTTGCAACTCCACCTGCGTTAGAAGCTTTACCACAGATGAACCATACTCCGTTATCCTGTAAGTATTTGGTTGCATCTAAGGTTGTAGGCATGTTAGCACCTTCACAAACTGCTTTACATCCGTTTGCTACTAACTGTTTTGCATCATCGATAAGGAGCTCGTTCTGTGTAGCACATGGAAGAGCGATATCACATTTAATCTGCCATACACCACGGCCTTCATGATATTCTGCACTCTTTCTTGCAGCAGCATACTCAGTAAGACGAGCACGTTTTACTTCTTTTACTTCTTTTAATAATGCAACATCGATTCCTTCCGGATCATAAATCCATCCGGTAGAATCAGAACAGGTAACAACTTTTGCACCCATCTGCTGCGCTTTCTGGATAGCGTAGATTGCAACGTTACCAGCACCAGATACAACAACTGTCTTACCTTCCATAGATTCACCATGGCATTTCATTAATTCTTCTGTAATGTATAAAAGACCATATCCGGTAGCTTCTGTACGAGCTAAAGAGCCACCATAGGTAAGTCCCTTACCTGTCAGAACACCTTCGTACATTCCACGGATTCTCTTATACTGTCCAAACATGTATCCGATTTCTCTTGCGCCTGTTCCGATATCTCCTGCCGGAACGTCAACGTCAGCGCCAATATATTTGCAAAGCTCGGTCATAAAGCTCTGGCAGAATGCCATTACTTCACGGTCTGATTTTCCCTTAGGATCAAAGTCAGAACCACCTTTACCACCGCCGATTGGAAGTCCTGTTAAAGAGTTTTTAAATACCTGCTCAAATCCTAAGAATTTGATGATTCCGATATTTACGGAAGGATGGAGACGAAGACCTCCCTTGTACGGTCCAATAGAATTGTTGAACTGTACTCTGTATCCTGTATTAACCTGAACCTGTCCCTTGTCATCTACCCAAGGTACACGGAATTTAAGCTGTCTATCCGGCTCGGTTATTCTCTCAAGTAATGCTTCTTTACGATATTTCTCCTCATTTGCTTCGATTACCGGTCTTAAAGACTCCAGTACTTCTTCTACTGCCTGAAGGAATTCTGGCTCAGAAGCGTTTTTTGCTTTTACTCTTTCTAATACTTCATCAACGTAGCTCATATTATATCTCCTTTACATATTAATTTGAGTATTATATATACATCAACACTACTATTTTAGTATGAAATGAATTTTTTCGCAACGTTTTTTTCATATTTGTGTCAAAAACTTTATACTTTTGTGTACTTTTTCTTCTTTTTTGCAAGTTTTGTACCAGTAAAATTCATTTTTATAATTAAAAAGAAGTAGAAAACAGTTTTTTATTTCCCTTCTCTACTTCTTTTTTTGTATAAATATACTATTTTTTATTTTTCAAATATGATTCATATTTCTTCTGGAAGAACTTCACCAGTTTTCCCAGTGTTCCCAGTGTTCCAATCAGAATCTCACTCTCCTGGTCAGTCAGGCTCTCCTTGATATCATGTATCATATTGCTGTGAAAACGTGCATGATGCTCATATGCCCGGACTCCGGAATCGGTGAGTGATACACGGACCACCCTTTTATCCCTGTCATTTCTGCAACGTTTTACATAACCTTTCTGTTCCAGTGCTTCAATTGCTTTTGTCAGGGTTCCTGTTGTAACATTCATCTTCGCCGCCACTTCCGACATCCGCTTTGGTTCATCCAGACCAATTGCTTCAATAATATGCATATCATTTCCGGAAATGTTCATGAATTCTCCGGAGATTAAGCATTTTTCCTCAATTTCCATCAAATCATTAAACAGCTTTACCAGAATGTCATTTAAGGTTTTATCCGCATTCATTCTTATCTCCTTTTACCAGACCAGTACCGCTGCGCCCCATGTGAGTCCGCCGCCGAAACCAGCCAGTACAATTTTATCTCCTCTATGTATCATACCATGCCGGTTGATATTATCAAGCAAAATCGGCACACTTGCTGCCGAAATATTGCCACATTCCGTCAAATTTACCGGGAATTTCTCCATCGGCTGTTTCAATCGTTTTGCTACCGCTTCAATAATTCTTAAGTTTGCCTGATGTAATACGAAAAGTGAAATTTCCTCTGCCTCTAAATCCGCCTCTTCCAGCACCTTTGTAATGGTTGCCGGAACTGTGCGGACAGCAAATTTATAAACCTCCTGTCCATTCATGCTTACATAACCCAGCGGACTTTCCATCTTATGATATGGATTATTGACCGGACGGTTCTCACATGCCAGTACCAGTCCATTCGCACCGTCTGAGCCCTGCACCACATGACAGATATTTTCTTCGTCTGCCCGGACTACCGCTGCTCCTGCGCCATCTCCAAAAAGAACACAGGTACTGCGGTCATTCCAGTCCATAATTTTAGAAAGTACTTCTGCTCCGATTAAGAGTGCATTTTTAAATCTGCCACTGGCAATATATGCCTGTGCTGTACTCAATGCAAATAAGAATCCGGAACATGCTGCACCAAGGTCAAAGGCTACGGCATTCACTGCTCCGATTTCCCTCTGCACTTCACAGGAAAGTGTCGGCACAAGATGATCCGGTGTTACCGTCGCTGCAATGATAAGTTCCACTTCTTCCGGCTTCATGTCTGCATCTGCAAGTGCTTTTTTTGCAGCTTCTGCGGCAAGTGATGTTGTTGTCTCTTCCGTTGCAAGGTGTCTTGTTTTTATTCCTGTTCTGCTGGAAATCCATTCATCGGAAGTATCCATAATCTGACTTAAATCGTCATTGGTAATTTTTCTTTCCGGTAACGCACTTCCAGTTCCACATATTCGAATGTTCATGCTCTGCTCCTTTAAAATTTACGGAAACGTTCATAACGTGCTTTTGCAATCTCTTCTCCGCTTTTTCCTTCATATGATTCTAAAAATTCGCGGATACATTTATGCATATAAACTGCAATGGAACTCAATGCCTCATCATCTGCTCCACCATACTCCGGTATAATTTTCTCGATAATGCCAAGTTCTAAAAGATCCTTTGCTGTTATCTTCATTACTTCTGCTGCTTCTTTGGCACGCTTGCCATCCTTCCAGAGAATAGATGCAAAGCCTTCCGGAGAAAGTACGGAATAAGTTGCATTCTCCATCATGCAGACTTCATTTCCAACTGCCAGTGCCAATGCACCGCCACTTCCGCCTTCTCCTATCATAAAGGTAATAACCGGAACTTTCAACCCTGACATTTCATAAAGATTTCTTGCAATAGCTTCTCCCTGTCCGCCTTCCTCTGCTTCCATACCGCAGAATGCTCCGGCTGTATTAACAAAGGTGATAACCGGACGATGGAATTTTTCGGCCTGCTTCATCAGGCGGATTGCTTTACGGTATCCTTCCGGAGATGGCATTCCGTAATTATGACGCATGCAGTCCTTCATGTCCTTTCCCTTCTGGATTCCGATTACCGTAACCGGTTGTCCGTCAAGGTATGCGATACCGCCCACAATTGCCGGGTCATCCCTGTAATAACGGTCTCCATGAAATTCTATGAATTTGGTAAAGATACTGTTGATATAATCCTCTGCGGACAGACGGTCTACCTTACGTGCCATCTTAACCTTTTCCCATGCACTCTTTTCTTTTGTATTGTAAGCGCGTTCCCGCATCAGCTCTGTCGGTCTTCCGTCTACTTCAGTTGCCGGGTCAAATTTGGCATATCCACTTACTTTATGCATACGAAGGATTTCATACAGACGTTTCTTTAAATCTTTCCGCTCTACAATGGCATCCACAAAACCATGCTCTAACTGGAACTCTGCTCTCTGGAATCCCTCCGGCAGTTTCTGTCCGATGGTCTGCTCAATTACTCTTGCTCCGGCAAATCCAATCAGTGCGCCAGGCTCTGCTAAAATAATATCACCTAACATAGCAAAACTTGCTGTTACACCTCCGGTTGTCGGGTCAGTTAATACGGAAATATATAAAAGTCCGGCATCGGAATGTTTCTTTAAAGCTGCCGCTGTCTTTGCCATCTGCATCAGGGATACAATACCCTCCTGCATTCTGGCTCCGCCGGAACAACAGAAAAGAATAACCGGAAGTTTTTCTTCCGTAGCACGTTCTACTGCCCCCGCAATTTTCTCTCCGACTGCATGGCCCATGCTTCCCATCATAAATCTGGCATCGCACACACCAATGACTGCATCTTCTCCGTAAATCTTACCTTTTCCTACGGTTACTGCTTCTTTTAATCCGGTTTTCTCACGGACTGCCGTCAGCTTATCGACATAGCCCGGAAAATCCAGCGGATTCGTTCCATGCTCTTCGGCAAACCATTCTTCAAAGCTCTGTGGGTCTAATACCATCTTCAGGCGGTTTCCGGTTTTTACGCGGAAATATGCTCCACACTCATAACAGACATAGCGGTTTCTTACTACCTCTGCTTTGTTTACCATTTTGCCACAGGCTTTACAAAGTACTTCCTCTTTCTTTTTTTCTTCCTGTAAAATACCTTCTGTGGCATCCTTTACAGCTCTATTTTCCTTGATTTTATCCAGTAATCTGCTCACTTTACTCACCACTTCCAATCGCAAATGTCAACTCTGCTGTTGCAGCTATTTTTCCATCTACTGTTGCAGTTGCCTTTCCAATTCCAATCGGTCCCTTTACTTTTATGATTTCTGTCTCTAAAACAAGTACATCCCCCGGAACCACCTTTTTCTTAAATTTTGCATTGCTGATTCCTGCAAAATATGCGGTTTTTCCTTTGAATTCATCCTGACAGAGCATTGCAACCGCGCCGGTCTGTGCCAGTGCTTCTATAATTAAAACACCCGGCATTACCGGTTCTCCCGGAAAATGTCCTGCAAAATAAGGTTCATCAAAGGTAACACATTTTTTCCCTACTGCACGAAGTCCCGGCACCAGTTCTTCAATCGTGTCAATCAGAAGAAACGGATGACGATGTGGGATGATTTCCATAATTTCTTTCGTTGTCAGTACTGACATTGTTCCCTTCTCCTTTATGCCTGATATTTTTTCAGAAGCAGACTTGCATTATGTCCGCCAAAGCCCAGTGAATTGCTGATGGCATATGGCACTTCTTCTTCATATGCCTCTTTGCAATAATTCAGATCCAGTTCTTCATCCGGTGTCTCATAACCTACGGTTGCATGAATGTAACCTTCCTCGATTTCCTTTACACAGGTCAGGCACTCGATGGCTCCTGCTGCTCCAAGAAGATGTCCAATCATGGATTTGGTGGAATTAATCCGGATATCCTTTGCATGCTCACCAAACGCCAGCTTGATTGCTCTTGTCTCAAATAAGTCATTATGATGGGTGCTGGTTCCATGGGCATTGATATAAGTAATTTCTTCCGGATTTACACCGGCATCCTTCATTGCATTTATCATTGCGGTTGCTGCGCCTGCACCATCCTCTGCCGGAGATGTAATATGGTATGCATCCGAAGAACATCCATATCCGGTTACTTCTGCATAAATCTTTGCTCCACGTTTTTTGGCATGTTCTAATTCTTCCAGAATTACGATTGCGGCACCTTCTCCCATAACAAATCCACTTCTGTTTTTATCAAACGGAATGGATGCATGTTTTGGATCATCTGAAGAAGTAAGTGCGGTTAAAGATGTAAATCCTGCTATTCCAAGCGGAGTAATGCAGCTTTCTGTTCCACCTGCTACCATCACTTCTGCATCACCATATTGGATGGTACGGAAGGCTTCACCAATTGCATTCGTTCCGGATGCACAGGCGGTACTGATATTTAAGCTCTTTCCTTTTAATCCAAACTGAATGGATACATTTCCTGCTGCCATATTGGAAATCATCATCGGGACGAATAACGGATTTACTCTTCCCGGTCCCTTTTCCAATAATTTGCTATGCTCTCTTTCGATTGCCTGTAAACTTCCGACTCCGGAACTGATGGAAGTACCCACACGGTATGCATCCTCTGCTTCCATGGAAAGTCCGGAATCCTCCAGTGCTTCTCCGGCTGCCGCTACGGCAAACTGGCAGAATGCTTCCATTCTCTTTGCAGAGCGGAAATCCATATATTCTTTTGCATCAAAATCCTTTACTTCTGCTGCAAGATGACATTTATAGTCTGTTGCATCAAAATGTGTAATCTCTCCAATACCTACCTTCTGCTGCTTTACTGCAGACCAGAATTCCGGCACATTATTTCCAATCGGGGTAATTGCACCCAATCCTGTTACTACAACTCTACGATTCATGTTCTTATCCTCTCTATCTAAACAATCCATCTCTCGTCATTCGTCATCCGCTGTTCTTTCTAGCTTTTTCATCAGCCAGTATTATTTCTGCATCTACATAGTCATTCCGCCATCTACAGCCAGCACCTGTCCTGTGATATAACCTGCCTCTTCGGATGCTAAGAATGCAACTGCTGCCGCAATTTCTTCCGGCTTTCCGATTCTTCCAAGCGGAATGTTATGAAGCATATTTTCTTTTACCGTATCCGGTAAATCCTTTGTCATATCGGTCTCAATCATTCCCGGTGCTACTACATTTGCAGTAATACCGCGGGAGGAAAGTTCTCTCGCAACACTTTTAGTCAATCCGATGACTCCGGCTTTGGCTGCACAATAATTTGCCTGGCCGGCATTTCCGGTAATTCCGGATACGGATGATATATTGATTATCCTTCCACTTTTCTGTTTTAAGAAATAGCGGGATGTATGATGAATGGTATGGAATACACCCTTTAAGTTTGTCTCATAGACTGCATCAAATTCTTCATCATTCATCTTCATCACAAGATTATCTCTTGTAATTCCTGCATTATTTACAAGAATATCCAGATGTCCGTATTTCTTTATGATATCTCTGAGCATGGTCTGACATGCCTCGTCGTCTGCCACATTGCACTGATAGGATTCTGCTCTGCCACCCATATCGGTAATCATTTTTACCACTTCTTCAGCCCGTTCTTTGCTGCCATTGTAATTTACAATTACCGTTGCTTTGTCTTCTGCCAGACGAAGTGCAATGGCACGACCAATCCCTTTGGCTGCGCCGGTTACCAGTGCTACTTTATTCTCCAACATAAGCTTTATAATCCTCCAGTTTTTCAATGCTTACCGTTTTGACATCCCGGTTGATTTTACGCATAAATCCAGATAAAGTATGTCCCGGTCCGATTTCTACGAATTCATCATAACCGTCTGCTATCAGACGTTCGATGCTCTGCTGCCATCTTACAGAAGAAGATACCTGCTTCTTTAACAGCTCTTTTACCGGTTCTGTTGTGGTAACGTAATCTGCTGTCACATTGGTTACATACGGAATGCTAAATTCCTGCAGCTTTGTATTTTCCAATACTTCTGCTAATTTTTCTCCGGCTCCGGTCAACATGGCGGAATGGAACGGTCCGCTTACTTTTAACGGAACCACACGCTTTGCTCCAGCTTCCTTTAATGCTGCACCGGCTTTTTCTACTGCCGCTTCTTCTCCGGTAATTACAATCTGTCCCGGACAGTTATAATTTGCTATAGATACAATTCCTTCGGTATTGCTGCATACTTCTTCAATTGCCTTCGCATCCAGTCCTAAAACGGCTGCCATTGCTCCGCCGGTTGGTACTGCTTCCTGCATAAAGATTCCTCTTGCACGAATGACACGGAATGCATCTTCCATACTCATGACACCGGATGCAATCAATGCACCGTATTCTCCAAGGCTTAATCCTGCACAAGCTGCCGGTTCTTTTCCAGCTTTCTTTAATGCTGCATAAATTGCTGCCTCTGTGGTCAGCATGGCAATCTGTGTATACTCTGTAATATTGATTTCTTCATTTTCTTCAAAACAAAGCTTTGCAATATCAAGTCCGGTTACTTTTGAAGCAAGCTCATATACGGCTTTACTCTCTTCACAGGCATCATAGAAATCTTTGCCCATTCCAATATACTGCGCTCCCTGTCCAGGGAACATGAATACAACCTTACTCATTTTCTTCTCCTTATTTCCGATTCATCAGACGTTCTGCCTCTGATACGATAGAAGTAATAATTTCCTTACAGGACAATTCATCCTGTATCATTCCGGCAATCTGACCTGCCATCAGACTTCCATTTACCACATCGCCGTCCATCACTGCTTTGCGGAGGGAACCAAGGGTAAGCTGTTCTAATTCATCTAATGTTGCACCTTCTTTTTCCATCTTCAGATACTCACGGCTCATCTTATTACGGATGACACGGATTGGATGTCCGGTACTGGAACCTGTTATTTCAGAATCAATGTCTTTGGATTTTATCAGCTTCTCTTTGTAGTTTGCATGTACGATAGATTCTTTGGCTGCCACAAATCTTGTTCCCATCTGAACTGCTTCTGCACCCAGCATAAATGCTGCAGCCATTCCTCTTCCATCTGCAATTCCTCCGGCTGCAATCACCGGTGCATCAATGGCATCTGCCACCTGCGGCACCAATGCCATGGTTGTAGTGGAACCGATATGGCCACCGGATTCCATTCCCTCTGCCACAACAGCATCTGCGCCACCGCGGACCATAAGTTTTGCCATAGCTACACTTGCTACTACCGGAATTACTTTAACACCTGCTTCTTTCCAGAGGCTCATGAATTTGGCTGGATTTCCGGCTCCTGTTGTGACAACCGGAACCTGCTCCTCAACTACCACCTTTGCCACTTCCGGTGCATTCGGATTCATCAACATGACATTTACACCAAATGGTTTGCTGGTGCGTTCCTTCACCTTGCGAATCTGCTCCCGAACCACTTCAGGTGGAGCACTGGCTGCACCGATAATACCAAGTCCACCTGCTTCAGATACTGCAGCAGCCAGATGATATTCTGCAACCCATGCCATTCCGCCCTGGATAACAGGCTCTTCTATTCCTAACAGTTCTGTGATTCTTGTTTTCATATTTTATTCCTCAACGCCCTTTGCTTTTAAGTAGTCAATAACATCTCCTACAGTTGCGATTTTCTCTAAATCTTCTGACGGAATCTCTACACCGAATTCTTCTTCCATGCTCATAACCAGTTCAAACAAGTCTAAAGAATCTGCTCCTAAATCATCCTTGAAATTGGATTCTGCTTTTACCTCTCCATCATAGTTTAACTGCTCTTTGATTAATTCTGCTAATTTCTCTAACATTATTTTGTTCTCCTTTTTTGTCTTTTCTTTGATAATACTTTGAGTTGCAAATATTTTGATTATCAAATTATTTGCAACTCAAAGTATATACATAAGCATTTCTGTTGTCAACTATATTTTTACCGACTCGCGTAAACTACGAGAAACACGCTTTGCGTATTTCTCGAGTTATCGCGGTGCTCGCCAAAATCTGCTGAGAAAAGAAATTCGCTCAGGCAAGCCTGGCTCTTTCTTTTCTCTCAGATTTTTTCTCGCTACTCGCGTAAAAAAGACAGTGTCGGAACTTTTCTGTTCTTTCACTGTCTTATGTTAGTTACTTCTTTTATTTTTTATCACTTATGCAGCTTTCTTACGATTTGATACTACAAAGTAAACACCTACTAATAATACTCCGATGCATAAGAAGAATACCGGATTGATACCGTCACCTGTCTTCGGTGTGCTGTCCTTCTCATGGCTGCCCGAAGTTACTGTCTTACCGGAATTGCTGTTCTTGGTTGCGCCAATCACATTTCCGCCAGTCACTGCTGTGCCTCCACCGGTTACTGTAGTAGCGGAACCACTTCCGTTGTTGCTGTTGGAAGTATCTGTTGAACCATTGCTATTGGAATTATTTCCATTATCCGGAGTCGGCTGTGGATTCTCTCCTCCAAGGCTCTGGAAACTGATTCCATTTCCGGTTGCATATACCTGTGCCTGTGTTCCTGAATAACCGGAAATTGTGGATGGACTCCAGCTGCTCTGGCTTCCAATTGACGTTACACTCGCCGGAATCAAAATTGTACTGATACTGCTGCCGCTGAACGCATCTGTTTCAATGGTATTAACAGAATCCGGAACTGTCAGTGAAGTAACCGACTTGCAGTTTGCAAAAGCACCTGCTCCGATGGTTGCAGTACTGGTCGCAATTTTTGCACCGGATTTTCCCTCCGGGCAACGGATTAACCTGGTCATTGCTTTGTTATATAGACATCCATCACTGGATGCATATGTACCATTTCCTGATGCAACACCGATGGATGCCAGTCTGCTGCAGCCGGTAAATACGTTGCTTCCGATGCTGGAAACGCCAGCCGGAATTGTAATTCCGGTTAAAGAAGTACAATCATAAAATGCTTTATCCCCGATGCTTCCTACGGATTCCGGAATTGTAAACTGGGATAATGAACTGCACTCTGCAAATGCCTGGGAACCAATGGATGAAATTGAAGTTCCAATAGATACACTGGTAAGGCTTGTACAGTTATAAAATGTCTCTGCCGGAATAGAACCGATATCTCCTTCTATGCTGACAGAACCAAGGCTTGTACAGTTATAGAAAACTGCGGTTCCCATTCCAGTCACATAAGATGGAATCGTTACACTTGTAATGGATGTATTGGATGCAAATACACCACTTGCAATTGTAGATACTGACTCTGGAATTGTAATTGCTCCACCGGCTCCGCTGTAGGCAACCAGTGTTCCACTGTCATCTACTGTAAATCCATTTTCATCTGTTGTCTCGTCTGCCCGGACTGTCTGTCCCGGCATCACTGCCAGCAGCAAACATACTGCTGCAAAAATAGAAAATCCTTTTTTCAATATCTGCATCTCTCATCTCTCCTAGCTTTATCTGCTTGATACATTATACTTCTTATCTGCTTACTGTACACGCTTTGCCAGTATAAACATTCTTCCGTCCTGTGTATAATTATTGCAGGTAGAAAGAGTCAGCAGCTGGTCTCCATAAGTACTGTCTATCTCTGTGCCATATACAGAAAGCTGTGCCACATTATTTAAATATTCCTGATATTCTTCTTCGGAATCTGCATTCAGAAAATTATAATACCGGAATACATTTTCATCCTGATACTGGACCTCCGATAATCCCACTTCAATAATTTCATAGACTCCTCTTTCATAAAGAGTATTAAATTCTATCGTCTTATGGGCATTGTAGAAATCTTCGTCCAGATATTTCTTTAATTCGCCAAACATCATTCCGCTTTTCATATTATGTCCGTAAATGATGATATTGGTATCCCTGTTTATGTAATCATTTCTGGCATCGATAAAAAGGGTGCCATTCAGGTCGTCATTTTTATCAAAATCATGTTTCAGATAATAATCCGGTTCTTCCTGTGAAGACTGCATGACCGGATAATCAATATCCGTATCCGGAATATGTAACCATCCGATTAATTCCGGATTTTCCGCATACAGGGAAACATAATCCTCTAACATAATCAGTGGCTGCTCTGTTGTCTCTCCTGTTTCAGTTGCATCTTCTGTGATTTCCGGATTTATCTGCTCCGTTCCTGTTACAAGGTGCTCTACTACATTATTCTGTTTCTTATTCTGTAAATCCTTAAGCCTGTTAGCAGCTTTATAATCCGCATATTCCGAAATCGCATAATATCCGATACAGGCTGTCGCAACAATGATGCATACTATGCCGACCACCTTCTGCCAGGTAAAATGAAATGGCAGCTTTGCTTCTGCTTCCGCTTCTTCCTTGGCAATTTTTTCTTCTATCATGTTCTGCGAACTATCCGCAACAATATCTGAAATGCACCAGAAGAACGATTTTCCGATTTCACTTTTAAAACGGATTTTCTTCGTGCGCATCATGGTATACAACCGGATTGCTACTTCCGGATCATAAATATCCAGTTCATCGGTAATATACTTGATTTTCTTTAAATCTTCCTGCGCCTGCCTGTATTCCCTTAAGGTTTCGAATTCATAATCACCTATTTTATAAATCTTTTCATCCATAATTTATGATTCATCTGCCTTATCTTCTCATGGTCCAGGTAGTTTTATTATAGGTCATTTTGTCATCTTTCGCAAGATTTTTCCGCAAGATATACACAATGTACCACTTCTTATTTTTATATCGTCTATATCTTGCGCTTTCTTTAGTCTAAATTGGATTTTTCCAGCAAATAACGGAACATCTGCTCCGCTGCTTCCTTATGTTCGGAGCCAAGGGCAATACCAAGAATACATTCCTTTTCATAATAACCGTGTTCAACCGGCCAGCTTCCGGCTCCAAGACGGATGCCTGCTGCAAAAGTATCTCCGGTGTCCTTATCCTCTACATAGAAGATATAATCCTTTAACTGTTCCAGCTCGTCTTTGGAAAAGTACTGCGTCAAATCTGCTATGGCACCAGACTGGGCAAGATTTTCAAAAACCATTTCATCGGCACCCAAAACATCTACTCCACCGCCTGCAATCACTGTCTGCAGGGACTGATAGGAATAGAGATTACTGGTATCTGTGCTGGTTAAATCCACATAATATGCATCATTTACCACAACCTCCTGGACTGCTGTATCATACCCATATTGCTCCATGAATTCTGAGAAATCCGGTTCTTCATCTGCCGGCATACTCTTTGCATTTACTAATACAATCTGGGAAATATCTTCCTTTGTGGTCATATAATGATGTACCGTCATACCAATCAAAATAATCACTGCAACTACTGCCAGTATTACAAGTCTGTAATAGTCCCAGACAAATCCGATCCGCTGTTTCCAGGTCATTGTCTTTAAATCAGCTTTCTTTTCCATATTATCGCCTTTCTTCCTCTGCCGGAGCTGTATTATCTCCTGTAGTGTCATTTTCTATGGTGTCATTCTCTGCTGCATTACCCTCTGTCACATCTGTGCCACTCTCCGCATCAGCATCATTGCCTGTGCCAAGAGGTGCCACAAAATCTGCATACGGTAATTCTTTATGTAAATTTTCCATATAATCATACCAGATTTCTCCCGGATAGCTGGCTCCTGTCAGTCCTGGAAGTTCTGCCGGAATATCATATCCAACCCAGACGCTGGTGGTGTAATACTTTGTATAGCCTACAAACCAGCCATCCTTATTGGAATTGGTGGTTCCTGTTTTCGCTGCACTGGCAGTCTCGGACAATGCCAGTCCCTTTGCTGTTCCCTGTGTCAGAACACCCTCTAATATATTGGTCATCCAACGGGCTGCATTGGTCTTATAAACCTGCTTTTCATCGACAATTTTCTGATAGATAGCGTTTCCGTCTGCATCCTGTATCTCTACAATGCAGGTAGGCTCCCGGTATTTTCCATCATTTTCTATGGTGGCATAAGCCGCCGCCATTTCTACAGGAGAGACTCCATTAGTAAATCCACCCAGGGATGCGGCAGGTCTTTCATCCTCCGGGGACAGCTTTGCGAAATTCATCTCCTTCAGATAGGAAATTCCTGTAACGGGAGTCATCTCTTCTAAAAGATTCCACGCCACTGTATTAATGGAATTTTCTACTGCATAACGTAAGGTTACGCTGCCAAGATACCTGCCACTGGCATTTTCCGGTCCATCCTCAATCGGTGCATCTTCCACCACAGTATCCGGGGTATAGCCCCGCTCCAACGCCGGTGTGTATACAATCAACGGTTTGATGGCACTGCCCGGCTGCCGGTAACTCTGATAGGCGCGGTTTAGCATATGCCCGTCATATTCCTGACTTCTGCCGCCTACGATTGCCTTTACAAAACCGGTCTCATTGTCAATGCATACTGCCGCACTCTGCAATGTATAAATGCCCTCTTCATTGACATCGGTAAAATCCTGCAGCTTCTCATCCACTGCATTCTGAAGCTGCTCTTCCATATTTAAATCAATGGAAGTATAGATTCTATAGCCTCCTGTATAAAGAGACTGTTCGCAGGTTTTATACTGCTCCTGATAGGCATCTTCATAGGTCTTTCGATCTTCCTCCGAAGAAAAATCTGTCCGGAATTCAAAGCCCTGCTGCTCCATCAATGCCCGTGTTGCACAATAGCAGGCATAGGTCTCTACTGCATCATAACGCTTTGTTGGCTCTGCTGTGCTGAGTACAATCGTTTCCTGTCTGGCATCCTTATATTCCCTGCGGCTGATTTTGCCATCCTCATACATGTTTTTTAAAATGCGGTCACGTCTTCCTAACGTATTATCCGGGTTCTTATAAGGATTATACATCGTCGGATTATTCGGTATCGCACAAAGATATGCCATCTGGGACAATGACAAAAACGAAACATCTGTATCAAAATATCCCCGGCTCGCCGCCTGAATGCCATAATATCCATTTCCAAAATAAATATTATTAAGATAAAACTCTAAGATTTCATCCTTGGTATATTTCT
Source organism: Roseburia sp. CLA-AA-H209 (assembly GCF_020687575.1). Classification (NCBI taxonomy): domain Bacteria; kingdom Bacillati; phylum Bacillota; class Clostridia; order Lachnospirales; family Lachnospiraceae; genus Roseburia; species Roseburia sp. CLA-AA-H209. Next base: position 193,071 of record NZ_JAJEQU010000004.1, on the reverse strand, counting down.
TTTCCAGCTCTGTGGCAATGAATATTTCTTCCATTTTTCGCTGCCACGTTCTGTCATTATTTAGGAAAATGGTTCTTGCAAGCTGCTGCGTAATGGTACTTCCGCCCTGGGTTACTTCTCCGTTACGCACCATTGCCCAGACTGCACGGATAATTGCCTTAAAATCGATTCCGCCATGACTGTAAAATTTTTTATCTTCAATACTTACCATAGCTTCTTTGACTTCTTCCGGTATCTCATCACTGGTCAGATAGCTTACATCCTTGGTGCCACGAAGTGACATGATTCTCGTTCCATTCACATCATAAACCTGGCTGGTCTGCTCCGCCCGAAATGTGTCCTTCGTCGACTCTTTTACAAACCGGACTGCCTCTTCATGCATGGCACTGACCTGACTGGCATACCCGCCAAAATAGTAATACGCCAGCCCGCCGATTACCAGAAGTATCAGAACTATCTGCAGCTTTACAAAAAGCCAGAAACCACGGTATTTCTTTTTCCTTTTTTTCTTCTCTTTATGGGACATGGGATTCCTCCATATTGCTCTATTTTACACTGTTCCATAAAAAGTTACAAGGCTACTGTTCCATTTGTCTTCCTAAAAATCCCGCCGCTGTAATAGCAAGCTTGCTTTCGGTTTCTCCCATTTTTGCAGTTTCATTTTTCTCATATAAAACAACTGCTCCGATGGCATCTCCTTCACAGATAATCGTGCTGATTGCCTGGTCATGATAGTTCCCGGTATCATCTAAGGTAATTCGTACAAATTTGCTGTCTCCCTGCTGTGCAAGAATATTTTTCCGGTCTTCGATCAGTTCCTCTAACTGCCTGCTGATTGGCTTTCCTTCGAATTCCTTCTTTCCGTTTCCTGCAGCCGCAATCACATGGTCCCTGTCGGTAATACATACCAGATGCCCGGTGCTCTGTGCCAGGCTCTCCGCATACTGTCCGGCAAACTGGCTCAGTTCTCCAATGGGAGAATATTTCTTAAGAATGATTTCACCTTCCCGGTCTGTAAAAATTTCCAGTGGGTCACCTTCCCGGATTCGCAGTGTCCTGCGGATTTCCTTTGGCACTACAACTCTCCCCAAATCATCTATTCTACGTACAATTCCTGTTGCTTTCATTAAAAATTCCTCCTGTTTCCTACATACTTTCCATTTTTGTGCTGTATGGGTAGTATGTGGAAAACAGGAGGAATTATGCAAGCCTTCCTCGTATTTACATTTTTAAATCACTGGTGTTTTTATTAGCCAAAATCAATCTTTTTTCATTTTTGGCTAATAGTTCATTTATCCAATAACCAATCCGCAATATCGACTATCTTGATTCCCTCATATTGATATGCATCATGTCTCGTTCTGGCAATAACATACTTAGGGTATGCATCTTTAATCTGCAGTAGTGGTGATACCTCTCTTTCAAAAGTCTTATCATCACTTATGTTATCAGATACCTGAATATAAATTTTTTCGCTACGTTTAATTGCAACAAAATCTATTTCCTTTTTATACAATATTCCAACGTAAACCTCATATCCCCTACGAAGCAGCTCAATTGCCACAATATTTTCAAGTATTCGACCATAATCCATGTTTTTTGTTCCAAGTTTTGCATAACGAAAAGTATGGTCACTCAGATAGTATTTATCATTGCTCGACAAATATTTTTTTCCTTTAATGTCATACCTTCTTACTTTGTAAAATGCGAATGCGTTGCACAAATACTGCATATAAGAGCCTACAGTCGTATGATGAATTTTTTCATGCATACTTCCTAATGTATTTGTAATACTACGGGCAGATGACAAATTTGAAATATTATCCATTAAAAAGTCCACAATTCTATCCATAAGCTGCACATTCCGTATTTTGTATTTTTTCTGATATCCCGTATAATCAGAGTATCAAATACATCAGCCACATAATCAAATTTAGCTTCCTGATCTTTATAAAGATAGGAACCTGCCATTCCACCTTCAAGCACATACTCATCTAATGCCTCATACTGATTCTTTAATTCAAAATACTCCATATATTCCCCGAATGAAAAAGGATACATTTTTATTTCAAAAGTACGTCCGGTAAATAATGTTGCCAAATCAGAACTTAGTAAAAAAGCATTAGAACCCGTAATATAAATATCATATTTTTCACTTGCATGCAGTCCATTTACTGCTTTTTCAAAATCCTTGCACATCTGCACTTCATCAATAAATACGAAGTTTTCCCTGCCTGCCACATAATGTTCATTTACATAATCATATAATGCACGATATGTTAGCAAGTCATCATAATCCGGTAAATTAAAATTAATCTGAATAATGTTGCAATCTGGAATTTCTTTTTCAACATATGTTCTAAACGCTTCCAGCAATTTAGACTTTCCACTTCGTCTTACACCTGTAACAACTTTGATATCCGGAGTTCCAAGTACATTAATTAACTTATTCAAATACTGTCGCCGTTCTATCAGTTTCATGTACACCCTTCCTTTATACATATTATGTGCTTATTATATTGTGTATATTAGCCAATATCAATCTTTTTTCAATTTTGGCTAACAGTTGTAACTAAACACATATTATATATTGTGAAATTAAGTTCCTACTTACTACTGTTTTTCTCTTCTCTTTAAAATCGCCATAAATCCAAGGCATAAAATCAACTGCACAATGGATGACATCGGTGTCGCCAGTCCAATTTCAAATAAGGACGGATTCGGACGAAGACTCATAAAATAGGACACCGGAACACGGACACCAAAGGCTCCGATGATTCCCTGAAGCATGACAAATCTCGTCCTGCCGATTCCATTATAAAATCCGGTGTAGCAGAAAAAGATTGCGGTAAACATGCAGTCAATGGCGTATGCCTTTAAGTAATCTGCCGCCGCCAGAATAACCGCTTCATCTGAAGAGAAAATGGATGCCAGTAAATCCTGCAGCGCAATCGGTGCTCCAAGCCCTGTCATTTTCTTAAGAGATGGCTGGTGCATTTCTGCCTTTCCTTCCGGTTTAAGATTGTAAATGCAACAACACAGATGATTGCGGAAAGCAGGGAGCCTGCTGCCGTTGCCAGTCCCATTGGGAATAAGGTATCCGGGAATAAAGTCGAAGTCAGATAAACGCCCGGAATTCTTACCAGTGTAATTGCAATGATATTATGTAAAAATGAGATGCCGGATTTGCCGCAGGCACAGAAATATCCGCTGAAGCTGAAATGAATTCCTGCGAACATGCAATCCCAGACATATCCCCTTAAGTATTGACCTCCCAGACGTACCACTTCCGCTCCCGATGCATCCGATGCATCTGTAAATAAGGCCACCACCGGACTGGCGAAGAACTGCATGAAGATTCCTACGATAATTCCAAAGCCCACTGTAATCATCACAGCATAGCGCAGTGTTTCATTGGCACGCTGCCTCTTTCCCGCTCCGATATTCTGTGCACCAAGTGCAGATACTGTTGATAACATGGAGGACGGAATCAGGAACAGGAAGCTTATTATCTTTTCCACGATTCCCACAGCCGCTGCATCATTTAATCCACGCTGGTTCGCAATGATGGTGATAATCATAAATGCCACCTGGATGAAACCGTCCTGCAATGCAATGGGAATACCGATTTTTAAAATCTGTCCCATTACATTTCGGTTCGGTCTGAAATCTTTTCTGCTAAGAGAAAATTTCTCCCGCTGTCTTATAATCATAACGAGGGAAATCATTACACTGATGACCTGAGCGCAGGTAGTTCCAAGAGCTGCACCTGCCGGTCCAAGATGCAGACCGCCGATAAATACATAATCCAAGACAATATTTGCTGCACATGCAATGGCAATAAAGTACATCGGACTCTTGCTGTCACCCATGCCACGAAAAATTGCACTGATAATATTATATGCTGTAATAAAAGGAATCCCGATAAAGCAGATGGTAAGATAGGATATCGTTCCCATTACTGCTTCCTGTGGTGTAGACATTACTGTTACAATTGGTTTTGTCAGCAAAAGCAGCACAGTCATCAGCACAAGGGCAACTCCCATAAATAGGATTACCGTGTTTCCAATTCCTTCTGCCACCCGTTTCTTATCTTTGCTTCCAATCGCCTGTCCGATACTGACCGTTGTTCCCATGGCAAGTCCCACCAGCATAACTGTTATCATATGCATGACCTGTGAGCCAATGGATACCGCCGTAGTGCTGGCAACTCCTTCAAACTGCCCGATGATAAATAAATCTGCCATTCCATACAATGTCTGTAAAAAATAAGATAAAAGGTATGGCAGCGAAAATATAATTACATTTTTAAATACACTTCCTGTAGTAAGATTCCGTTCCATCATTTCATTCTGCTTCCTCTATGCCAGCGCTGCGCCCAGATGACGGGTCAGCAAATCCACCAGCCATGCATGGTCTTCTGCTGACAGCTCACTCTGTCTTACCAGAATCACCTGATTGGACAGATTTCTGATATAAATATAATTTTCATAGAATCCCCAGTCCTTATAGGCAGTCCACAGATTCACACCCTCCGCTATTTCTGATTTTATGCTGATGCTTTCTTCACTGAAAATATACTTGCGGTGGCCACTTACCAGTGCCTTCTGTGCATTTGCGTAAAATCTCTTAAGTCGTGCTTTCTGCTGTACCTTTTTCCCGCCGCATGCAAAATATAGAAAAGCTGCCCAAAGAATCATAAAAAGTGAACCCATTTCTGCCCTGCCAAGCATAAAGCTTAACATTCCGGACGGCAGACAGATTATGCACATAATCACAGAAGTAATCGTTACCACTTTTCTTCTCTTCCGGTATACATCCGATTGCAAAGTTATTTCCAACAGCGCATCCTGCTCTTCTTTTCCGATTTCAATTTCATATTCTAACATCTCTGTTCCCCCATTTTCTTTTTTTCTAAAAACATTGTAATGAACACTGCTTATTCTGTCAAACACTATCGGTTGTTATCTTTGCTGTTCTGCTTTTGCATGAAACTCTGACTCCTTTTGAAATTCTGGGAGCACTGCTGATACTAATCGGTGCGATACCGACTTCTATAGAAAATGCCTCATAGACGCATAAAATGTCTATGAGGCATTATAACTTTACTCGGCAAATATCTGCTCAATTATTTTATCAAACTCCAATGTGTGATATCTTCTTTTTAATGAATCGAGATTGTAAAGTGCCTGACCATTTATCAGTCCATTACAAGTATCATTATCATCTCCTTTATTTTTTGCTACAGCTCCCGAAAATTCCAAATCATCTGTATCAGAAAGCCATAAGGATGTCAGAAATCCTTCACACTGAATTCCAGGCATTGTATATCCATACATTCTTTGTGGCATAGATAAACCGTGCTGCATTCCTAATGTTACAATTTTTCCCAATATAGCCAGTTTTTTATTCCCGCTATACTCTGCAATTCGCATTAAATCTGGTACGAATTCTACAAATTCATCGTCCACATAGCTACATCCCGGAATAACATCACACCCTGCCCAGCCAGTTGTTCCAAAATCATTCTTTCCAAGAAGTGTATTTTCATCAAACGGAATATCCCAAAGATAAGTCCATGATGCAAGAATCTGTGCTGCTGATTTTGCGCCATACAAATATCGTTCTTTTTTGGTAGTTTCATAAGCCAACAACAATGTCCGCATATTATACATTACTCCAACAGCATCTATCTTTACAGACTTTTTATGTGTTGTATCATTTAATCCTCCCAGATATAAAACATCTTCTATATAATGTTCCATAATAAAATCAGCAGCTTTACACAATGCACTTCTATATTTCTCATTACCGGTGTATTCATGTACTAATGCTAATACTTCTCCCGGAAAAATTGTTCCTGACCCCTGCTCTATCACATTACTTCCAAACCATTCTTCCGGATAAGTCATTGGAGTACCTTCCATCGTATATGCCCGATACCAGGAGCCATCTGTATTCTGAATTTCAATCATTTTATCACAAAATGCAACCACTACATCCAGCCAGTCTTTATGTAATGTTCCATTTTCCTTTTCCTCAAGAAAACAGAGCATTAAATAATACATAGCCTCCGTCATAGTCCGGCAATAATTTCCTTTTGTTCCTTTTAATTTTTCTGCAATTCCCATCATTGCACCTACGACCTGATTGCCCAGAAATTTTTCTAATTCTTCCCTGTTTTCCGAATACTGAAATGGCATTAATACGCCAGTCCACCAATAAACAAATTCTTCTTTTTCTACACTGTACATCGCATTCGGCAAACCACTTTCTGCAATACAGTGTTCCACAAAAAATTGTATTGTTTTTAATGCCCTTTCCCTATATTCTTCCTTTCCTGTTTCTTCTGCAGCCCGAAGCATTTCATAGCAAACCATAGTCTGATTTCCGGAAAATCCATATTCCAGTACGTTTTGATTTCCATAATTTTCTCTCGGCGAGAAATGACACACATAACCACAAGGATGATTTTTCTTTTCCGGAAAATCTCTAAAACTATTGTGTAATAAGTCTCTTCTGTATGGTATTGTTTCTTCTAAACTAAATGGATGCCTGATATCATCATTAAGAATTCGTTCCATCTGAAATACGCTCGTCTTCCACGATGCTTCTGTCAGATTTTCAGCTTCTCCAAACTGCAGGATATATGAAACTTCCAATTCTTCTCCCTGTTTTATCTTTCGATATGCAGCCCACTCCGATCCATCTACATTTAAGCAAAATGAATTTCTTTCATAAAATGGATAATCACAACGTAACAAAAATTCTTCCATTCTATTTGCAGACGGTGCAATTCCCAGGGATCCAATATCTGTATTATGAACAAAATGCCTTTCCGCTATCTGTTTTCTGGTTATTGTAGTATCCACCTTTGGAATATCTGCCCGAATTAGTGAAATAAATTGCTTGTCATTTTTTGCAAATCCTGTCACTGACAAATTTGGATTTCTATCATCCTTATAATCCTGCTCGAAAGTTCCAAGATAATCATCCTGTCCATTCTGGTCTGTATCATTCTTATTATAAAAAGCTCCCGGTATTACAAATTGATAATCGTCAAAATTTTTTGCATGTTTTGATTTACAATGGAATTCCGTAGATATCCGGATAGCAGTCTCTTTTTCTGCTGAAATGCAGGCCACCTTTCTGCTCAATTTTATATTATTTGTATTTTGTTCCCACATATCAGTAATATGAAATCTATTTTCTTTATTTACTTCTACGTCTGCTTCTGCAATATAAATGTTTTTTTCATTTCTTATTACATCATACTTTGCTTTCTTGTTTCTTTCCTTTAAAATCTGAATCTGAACCGGCCACGGTACTTCTATTTTTATTCCGTCCCTTTCTATTAAAACTTCATTTTTTTCTAATCCCACCGGAAATTTAAGTTCCATCACATCATCCCTTCCTTTCCACTAATTCGATACAAATTTGATTTTTCCTACCTGCTATAAGCTTTTCTTCCAGTTCAGCCTGATGTAGCACAACAGAGGTACTATTTATCTGATTCTTCCATACTTCTCCATTTATGCTAAGTTCACCCAACTGATATTCTCCATAATCCAAATGTTTTCTGTTATAAAAAGAAACACATACTTCTTTTTCCGCAAATAATGTGTCTACTGTTAAAACTTCACCGGAATCATACTGCTCCTTTACTAGTTTTGGTTCAATTAATAAGTCTCCAAGTTGCCCACGTATGCCATATACCTGTGTCAGCATCAGAAAAATTGTCCAGCTTCCTGCACCAGTAACATAGGAATACATTCCCCTTCCTCTGCTACTGATATACTCCGGCACACCAGGATATATTTGTGCTATTTGTGTATTTGTAGAAAGTTCATAAATAGATTTTATAATCTGATAACCTTCCCTTGCATACCCTCTGCTATATAACGCATAAGCATACATAGTTGTCATATGACTAAACATGCCACCATTTTCTTTTTCTCCATAAATAAGTGCAAATCCTCTTCCAAAATTCCAGGTATTATCTCCCAATGGTAAGGTCAGCCTGATTCCTCCGGTATTTTTATCTGGAAGATAATTATTTACAGCATGGATTGTTTTTTGAACCTGTTCATCCGTTGCCGCCCCTGACATAATAGAAAAGGTCTGGGCTGTCAATCCAAATCGCAATTTTCCATCTCCAAGAATTCCATCAACTGCATTTCCATCATTGTTATAATAACCATTAAAAAAGCCTTCTTTTGATGATAATTCAATCCATTCATTTTCTCGTACCTGCTGTAATAATTGTTTTCCTTTCCAGCGCAACATATCTTTTAATTCTAAAACCGGTATTTTTTTCTTTTTTCCGCTTATTCCAAATCTTATGTGTTCATAATATTTCTTTAATACTTCCACTTCTTTTTGGGGTTCCTTTTCCTTTAATCCCTCAAGCAGTATTTCCATTTCTTCAAATACAGAAATCGTTTTTCGGTCTTCTTTCTCTATTTGAATCTCAAGTAAATCTGCTATATCACATATATTTTTTCCATAAAAAGCCGTAAATGGTATTGTTTCCCCTTTATCCGGAGCCATATCCAACTGATCATTCCAATCTCCATCTTCAAGCTTTATATTCCCATGTTCTCCAATATTTAAGCTGCAAATTAAATTTTCTAAAAGTAAATGCTCTAATATTGTTCCGGTATAACATTCACCATCCTTTGTCTTTTGACTATTTCCATCTTCTTTTTTCCAATTTGTGTCAATCCTTTTCGCTCTTTCAATTTGTGCATCTTTCCAGTAAGACACTTCTTCATCTAATATAGAAATATCTCCAGTTTGATTCATATATAACAACAGTGTAAATAATGGCCAGACACCATGATCCATCCAAACTCTGGATATTTTGTTTCTGTCTGCCTGAAAATTGCCCTCACCGTCCAAAATAATAGTTGCATTACTTCCATCCAGTCTGACACCTTTCATGTTATGAACAAAAACACTTCGAACCCGCATTGGATTTTGTAATAATAATGTCAGATAATCCTGCCACAAATCTCTCCACCCGCGACCACCTCTTCCATAATCATGATATGGAAGAAATGAACAACCATATATTTTTCTTAAAACAGGCTGTATACTTACCCACCTTAACCAGCCATCAAACTTATCTGAATTGCCTTGAAATTTTATCTTGTCAGCTTCTCCATTCCAATGCTCTTCATTTTGTTTCCACGCAGCTTCAACCTTTTCTTTACTGTTATACTTTTCAAACTCCTTGTTAAAATTTTCTTTTTCAGTAATTCCAGCGCAGATAATATATTCTTTTTTTTCGCCTGGTGCTAACCGTACCTTTGCAAAACGCATTGCGCCAATGCATTCCATACCATCTTTCCGATATGTCATATCATGTTCTGGTATACTATTTTCTACTACTGTTCCAGGCCAGTCCAATGTTCCTCCCTTTCCAATAAACTCCTCTACTGTAGGGAACATTTCTACTGCTGCCTGCCCGCTTTCATCTGATCCATATACAAAATAACTTGTATCATTCGGTTCATGACCTCTTTCATCATGGTGTATCGTTGGCTTTACAACAATCCCGTTTTCTTCCAATGTTATCCTCTGCATCAGTGATGTTGCATGTCTATGATCTCTTAAATTATCTGCCGATCGTCCAAAAATAGGAAATGCCGCTGTTGGCACAAATTCCAGAATTTCTGACCCATAATTTTCCAGAATAACCCTGTTAATTTCTACTACATCCTCATTTGCCGGACAAAACGTTGTAAAAATACAGTTTAATTTCAATTCAGGGATTGTATAATACAAGCTGTGATATAGCAATCCGCACTCTATTTTATTCCATTTTTCTTCATCCTTAAAACAATGCTCTGCTCTCTGTCTTGCAGAATTTCCCACCACAGAAAATGCTCCCTGCTCTTTTGTATAAACCCAGAAATTTCTTCCAGAACGATTATTATGTAAGTCCTCTACTGAAACTGGCAGATACAAAAATTCATTTTGATTCTTTTTGGCATCTCCATTTAAGCAGGGTGTCACCGATGCTTTCATTCCAGCCTCATTGCATATAGGAAAATATAATTGATTTACTTCCCGGGCATTTTCACAAACAAACGTCCCTTTTTTGTCAATAAAATTCCACTTAAATCCGTGTTCCATTCTTTACTCCTTTTTCTTAACCCTTAACCGCTCCTGCCGTTAATCCTCCTACAATATATCTTTGGAAAATTAGTGCTAATACCATTGGTACAACTGTAGCCAGCAATCCTGCAGTCATCATCATTCCATAATCAATTCCATACTTTGTTCCAAACTCTGATACCGCAACCGTTAATGTCTTCGAAGTTTTTGATGTAGTAAAAATTAATGCATACAGAAATTCATCCCATGCCATAAGGAATGCAAGAACACCTACTGCAACATATCCCGGTAATGCTGTCGGCATAATAATTTTCCAAAACACCTGATTCCAACTACAACCATCTACCCGTCCCGCTTCTTCAAGTTCAAATGGAACCGATTTAAAATATCCGTTCAAGACCCAGATTACATAGGCAAGAACTGCATTTGTATTAATTAATATTAATGTTCCCAAATGATCCAGCAGCCCCATCCGGCTAATCATGATATAATACGGTATTACCAATGCAATTGGTGGTAGCAGCTGAAAAAACATTACTCCAAATAACATTGGTTTTTTCATTCGAAAGCGTAATCTTGCAAACGCATAGGATGCCACTGCACCTAATACAAGACTAATTACTGTTGTTGTACCCGCAACAATGCAACTGTTTTTTATTGCCATTCGGAATACTTCAACTTGTTTTGTTGGATTTTTATCCCACAATAACATTTTGTATCGTTCCCAGGTAATTGATGTAGGCAGTATTTTGTCACTACTTAACAATTCATTTTCTGATATGATACTGGATATAAACATCCAGATAATTGGCAATAGCGTCCAAAGAACCAATAATATCACTGCCAAATATAATAATATCCTTCCTATTCTTCTCTTTACCGTTCGATTCATATCTTAATCCTCCGTTTTTCCTGCTTTCAGGTAAAGAAGGCTCAATAACAATATAACAACTGCTATAATTACGCATATTGCCGAACCTTTACCATAATGTAAGTAATCAAAGATTTCATGATACGCATAAAAGCTTACTACCTGTGTACTGTCATTTGGTCCACCTGACGTCAACGAATATACAATATCAAAAACTCGAATCGTCTGAATTGTACGCAAAACAAGAACCACTATATACATTGGCTTTAATGCAGGAAAATACACTACCTTAAATCTCTGCCATGCATTTGCCCCGTCTATAATTGATGCCTCCTTTGCATCATTAGACACGGTCTGGAGTCCTGCAAGCAGCATAATGATAACAAGTGGAAGCATCTTCCATGTATCTGATAATATAATCATATTAATTGCAAGCTTACCACTTCCAAGCCAGACTATATTTTCATCTATCAAATGTAATTTTAATAATACTTTATTCAAAATTCCTGCGTTCGCATTAAAAATCCATTTCCACAAATTTGCATTTACAATCGTTGGCACTGCCCATGGAATCAGAATAATTCCACGCACAAAGCCTCTTCCCTTAAAATTTTGATTCAGCAATAATGCTGTAAGTGTTCCCAATATAATCTGAATTATCACTGATACAACTGAAAAATATAAAGTAATTTTTAAAGAATTCCAAAATGCATGGGTACTCATAACTTCTGCATAATTCTTTAATCCAACAAATTTCGTTACAAGACTACCTGGATTTACATCATTTAAGCTGAACCACAATGTAAACAAAACAGGAAATAATCCTAATCCCATGATAATCAGCATGGCAGGAGTAATCATTCCATAAGCAGTTCTTGCTTGTGATATACTTGATTTATTCTTCCTCTTCATATTCTTACCCTCATATTAAAAATGGCAGGCAGTTTACCTACCTGCCATTCTCTATTTAATTCACAAAACTTTCTGATACTTCTTCTGCCTGATTTAGTGCATCCTCTATTGAAGTTGAACCTGACAGTGCTGCCGAAAATAATGGTTGTACTGTATTAGACCACTCACTATAATCAGCAAGCTGAGGTCTTGGATGTGTTGTTGCAAACTGCGGATAAAACTTAGCCAGCTCTTCATGTTCAGCCACCAGATTCTCATCTTTATATAATGCATCAATTGTCGGCAGTACATTATAATTCTCATATGCATATTTCTGAATATCCTCACTAGTAAATAACTCAATATATTTATATGCATACTCCGGATATTTTGAGGTAGATAATACTCCGAAGCCACCGCCACCAGTTACTGAAGCACTTTCTGCTTTATCAGTTCCAGGCATTAAACATACATCTACATTTCCTGCAACAGTAGAATTTTCTGGATTATTTGCATATCCATACACATAAGCCCAATTCATAACAAATGCTGTATCTCCTGCCATGAATGGATCCAGGCAATCTCTGTCCGTGTAGGTAATTGATGCCGGATCTGCCCATCCATCCTGCATAGAATCATACATAAACTGTACTGCATTATTTGCACTTTCACTGTTGATGTCAAATGAGCCATCTTCTTTCTGCCATGTTCCGCCAAAACTGTAAATCATGGTTGTCAAATCACAAATCAAACCTTCTGCCTGGGATGCTCCCCACGCAATACCATACTTGCAAATGCCTTTATCCATCATATCCTGAGACATTTCTTTTAATTCATCCCATGTTTTTGGTGGCTCCTCATATCCAGCATCCGCTAACATCTGCTTATTATAAAACATCCATTTTCCACCATTTGCAAACGGAATTGCTTCTGTTTTTCCATTATAAATCATCTGATTTAACGAACTCTCAATCAAACTGTTTTTTACATCTTCATCCATATATTCACTTAAGTCTATGGTTACTCCCTTACTTTCAAATTCTGCAACCCATGGAATATCTACATAGCAAACATCCGCATCGCCTCCACCGGTCCATGTTGTAGTAATTTTTTCGTGTGTACTATCATAGGACTGACAAATCAGATTCACTTTTACACCATACATTTCTTCGTACTTCTTTCCAGCATACTCATAAAGTCCTTCTTCGTCGGTTGAACAAATAACGCTAATGCTTTCCGGTTTATCTCCGGCTTCTGTTCCTGCTACTTTGTTATTTTCTGTTTCAGCGTTACCACAAGCTGTAATTGATACTGCCATTGTCATACACAACAGTACTGCAACTAATCTCTTCATTCTTTTTCCTCCTTTTATACTAATACTTTTTTGTTCTTCTCCCCTGGCGCCTTTTACTTTATTCTCCTTGCTTTTTGTAGTTTAAATATAACGATTTTATATTCATGATTCAATTTCATTCTTGCTTTATTTTTGCACTATTTTGCGCAAGACATTTTTAATTAAAAAAAGACGAAATATACTAATCACATTTTGTATATTTCGTCTCCTTTATATACTACTATATTTTAAATTCTGGAATGATGATAACCCTCACAGTTGTTTATTTCTTCATTTCCACTTATTTTACGGTATCTGCTTGGTCCCATAGAATATACTTCCTTAAACTTCCGGTTAAAATAGCTCAATCCTGAGAAACCAGATTCATATGCCACTTCACTGATGGGGAGTTTTGTGGAAAGCAATAATTTTTCTGCAGATTTTAATCGGATATGATTTAAATACTCTACAAATGTATAATCTGTTGCCTGTTTAAACACTCTGCAAAATGTATACATACTCATGCAACACAATTCTGCTACATTTTGTAACTCTATATGATTTTGATAATTTTCTTCTATGTAAGACAACGCAGGTCTGACTTTTTCCAAGGCTATCATAACTTCTGTCGCAGGTCTTCTGGCACAAATATAATCATTTCGCATAAAGTATACCATTAGTTCCATAATATACGCAGGTATCCGAATCTCATATCCCAAAATCTTCTTTTTATATTCTCCCTCTATTTTCCACATAATGGATTCTACTTTTTTACTTCTCAAATTAAAATGTCCAACTTTTCGAAACGGATCTAATAATATACTTGGAATGTGTTGATATTCCTTTGCCACAGAAAAATAGGGTAAAATAGGTTCCATTTGAAACTGTAACAACAATATTTTATGTCGCTTTGTAATTTTTTCCGTTTCATGTGGTTCTTCCCCAGAAATGACCGTGATGTCGCCTGGTCTTGAAATAATCTTCTCCCCACCAAATCTTACATATGCTTCACCCTCTAACTGGCACAAAATTTCCCATGAATGATGCCAGTGCATCGCACACCCCGTTAAAGTATAAATTCCTGCTGAGAACGGTAATTTTGCCTCTTCAATATAAAAAAGCTCCGAAGAGTGAAACTTATTTGCAGTTGATATGGGTTCTTTGATTTTTATAATTTCTTTCCTGTCTTCCATTTTTCTCCTGTTAATCTCTCCCATCCAAGCTATAATTTTTTTGTCAAATCCACCAATTTTTCTACTCTGTAATCTGCCTGCTGCTCTAACTCTCTTAATTTTTCATTGGTTATGGCATCTTCCGGATGATACCAACAGGTTTTAAATCCTGCAGCATGCCCTCCTGCAATATCTGCTGTCAGGGAATCACCTATCATCAGGCATTCTTCCGGTTCAATTCCAGGCAATTCTTCCATACATTTTTCAAAAAAACGAAGGCTCGGTTTCTCTACGCCAACCTTTTCCGAAACAAAGCAATGTGTAAAATATTTACGCATGCCGCCTCGTTCCAGGCGGTTTAGCTGCTGCTCATACGGTCCGTTGCTTGCTGCACAGAATATGTATTTTCCTGCTAAAGCTTCCAATGTTTCCAATGCACCGCTCACCGGCACTGCACTATTATGAAGATAGCTTCGGAACACATGCTCCATTGCCACACCATCGGCTTTTAATCCCAGCCGTTTTAATATAATCTGCCAGCGGACATAGGGAAGGTCTTCCCTTGATAATTCACCCTTTTCGATTTTGTCCCAGATAATATGATTTTCTTCCTGAAAAACATCAAACATTTCCGGTTTAAACTCCAGCCCCAAATCTGCAAATGCCTGTTTCATGGAATCTTCTGCTCCCGCATCAAAATCAAGCAGTGTATTATCAATATCCCAAAAAAGGACTTTTATATTCTGGATTTTATTCATCCTTTATTTCCTCGTCATCCTAAGGTTTTATGCTATGCAAAATGCAATACATCTATCAACAGCAGCCAGACTAATCCATAATAGGTTACTACTGCTACCAGGTCATTAATTGTGGTAATCAATGGACCGGATGCCACTGCCGGATCAATCTTAATCTTATGAAAAAGCATTGGAATCAAGGTTCCCACAAGGCTTGATATTACCATTGCTATCATCAGTGCAAGGCCCACGCATCCTGAAATAATAAATGCATGACTCACCGGATTATTCTTTAACAACCAGACATATAATCCGATAAAGGAAAATGCCAGTATCCCCAAAAAAAGCCCGTTCATAAACCCAACACGCATTTCTTTTCCTACCAGATGACGTTTCTGTTTTGATGTAAGATTTTCATCTACCAGTACACGAATGGTTACAGCCAGCGACTGTGTTCCTACATTTCCTGCCATGTCAAGTATCAGCGACTGGAAACACATGACAATTGGAATTACGGCTACAACGGTCTCAAAAATTCCTACTACAGAAGATACGCCCATGCCAAGTACCAGTAAGATAATCAGCCATGGCAGACGTTTCTTCATACTCTCTACCAGCGTTTCCTGTAAATCTTCTTCGGCGGTCAGACCTGCTAACTTTGCGTAGTCATCACCCATCTCATCATCCACAACTTCTACGATATCCTGAGATGTGATAACACCTAAGATTTCATCATTTTCATCCAGTACCGGAATGGAGTCCTCTGCATAGTCCTTCATTCGCTCGATACATTCACTGATCTGTTCATGATCCCGCAAATACGGATAGGATGTACTGATGATATCTTCCAGTGCATTATTTTCACGGGCAATGATTAAGTCCTTTAAATCGATGGCTCCATAGAATTTGCCTGCTTCATCGGTAACATAAACTGTCAAAATGTTATCATTTTCTCCCGCCTGACGAATCAGCTCCCGCATAGCCTGCCGGATGGTAAGATCATTCTTAATCACAATGAAGTTCGTGGTCATCTTGCTACCAATTTCGTCATCCTCATAGGACTGAATCATCTTAATGTCATGACTGGATTCTTCATCCAGCAACTCTACCAGCTGTGCCTGCTTGGAATCATCCAGTTCGTCTAAGACATCTACCGCATCATCGGAGTCCATGTAGGAAATAACCCGTGCCGCTTTATCCAGATCCAATTCATTCAGATATAGATCCGGGTCATCAATATAAGTAAAGATTTCCGCAACCTGTTCCGCTCCCAGGATTGGGTATAATCTCTTTCGTTCTTCTTCGTCCAGACGCACAAATGCATCCGCAATATCATTTTCATGATAATCGGATAATTTATCCCGCAGTTCCTCATTGCTCTTCGTACTACGGATTATCTCTATTAACTCTTCTACATAATTCTGCTCTTTTAATTTCTCGTCCACTGCTTCTGCCTCCTTATATCATTTTCCTGCGGCAGCAGTCACGATGATACCCGCACAATTACAGGAAACACATATCGCATTTCCAGCGTAAAAAGAGCAATTGTCCTGTATGGATTCTTACCTGAAATCCATGGCCAATTGCGCCAAAATCATCTTCTGTCTGCCACCGCAGATACTACTTCGCCCAGTACTATCGCAACTGTCCATGCATTTCACCTCCTGATTCATTCTCTTTTTCCATTCTAATCCTCGGAATGAATCAAGTCAAGATTTGCTTTGTCTGATATTTGTATAATCTTTGTAAAATATATATTTTTTTATTCTATTTCTTCCATAAATATTCCAGGCAATTGTGAATGAGGGATTGAGAAGAGTTGCCACAATAATATTACGTTAATTCGCAGTGGATTTTCTTTCGCTACGAAATACCACAGTTCTAAAATGCGGGGTTTTCTTTTGGTTATAAAAACAGTCTTTCCAATGTTTGTCAGAATCGCTGTACGGTTCGTCGAAGTACAGATGCCTGATAAGGGCTGTTATGGGCATCTGCTCTCGACGGACGGTGCAGCGATTCTGACAAAGCAAGCGGAAAGACAGTTTACAAGCAAGAAAACCCCGCATTCTAAGAACTGTTGGCATTTCATATCGGATAAAGAAAATCCTCTGTGAATCAACATAATATTTTCCGTGCAAAATCTATCTCTCTTTCGCAATTGCCTGCTATATTTATCGAATATTTGTATAGTCTAAGAAAAAGCACATACAGCTTGCCCGCTCACTTCCTTCATTCCGGTAAATGTGCGGCTGGTCTGTTTCAAATTTGTAGACCTGGCTCTTTTCCACCTTCTGGCTGTGGTCATGGCATTCTATGGTCAGCGTGCCGTCAATTACCGTAATATATTCTCTCGTCCGCTCGCCGTGGCTTCCACTGGTGTATACACCGCCCGGCTCTACGTCAATCCGGTAGATTTCTACGGACTGGGAGTCCTCAAATGGAAAGCAGGTAAAGACCTTATACTGTCCCTCCAGTTCCTTGGTTGGAATCATTTCTTCCGGCTTCACCAGACAGAAATCCACACGGGGAGCTTCAATCAAAGTCTGAAATTCAATCCGCAGTCCGCTTGTAATCTTTCCAAGCACACCCAATGATGGATTTGCCGTTCCCTTTTCTATCTGCGCCAGCATACTCTTACTTACACCGGTCTGCTCTGCCACCTGATCAAGACTCATTCCCTTGGACTGACGCAGTCTCTTTAAATTTTCCGATACATTGTGCGACAGATAATCCATACATTTTCCTCTCTTTCCATTTGAAACTTTTCGCATCAAATTTTTATGATATTAACCGATGTTTTTGATAAAGATATCTGTTTTACAGTGCCTTGCGGTATAACATTTCTATATCACACTGACGGGATGACCGTGGGTTCACTGCAATATTGCCGCTCTTCATGGCATCTGCTGCCATTGCTTCTATTTTCTCTTCGATGGTCTTCCGGCTGATGCTTCCTGTTTTGCCTGCCTGATTGATGGCTTCCGTAAGATTTGCCGGAATTCCGATGGCTTTGCATAAGGAACGGATGGCATCCACTAACATCATCGGTTCAAATTCATCTTCATGGGCCGGAATTTCACTGATGTAGTTATAAATTTTATAATACCTTCCATGGTCAGCTAAGGCATTATACTCCGCTACTACCGGAAGCAATACTGCATTGGCAACTCCGTGTGGCACATCAAAAAATGCACTGACCGGATGGCTCATGGCATGTACATTTCCAAGTCTTGCAAAAGAAAATGCAATTCCAGCAAACAGTGAGCCTACCATCATTGCCTCTGCCGCCTCCACATCGGTGCGGTTTGCCACAAATCTCCGGATATTTTCTCCGATGAGCTCCATTGCTTTTTCTGCCATGGCATCGGAAAATGGAGAAGCCGCAGTTGAAATATACGCCTCTTCTGCATGGATAAATGCATCAATTCCGCAGGCTGCCGCCACACTGGCTGGTGCCGTTGTAATCAGGTCTGCGTCCAGAATAGCATATGCCGGCAGCAGTTCATAAGAAAATACCGTCAGTTTATAGTCTCTGCTGTGGTCAGTAATTACAGAAAATGCTGTTACCTCAGAACCGGTTCCTGCTGTAGTCGGCAGTGCCACCAATGGAATAATTTTGCCCGGCACTTTATGTGCTCCTTCGTATTCGGTAATGCTTCCACCGTATTTTGCTACTACACCGACTGCCTTTGCTACATCCATCGGAGAACCGCCGCCAAAAGCTACGATAAAGTCTGCACCGGAAGCCTGAAATGCTTCTGTCGCTGCTTCCACGGTTGTAACGGAAGGATTTCCTTCGATATCCGTAAAATCATCCACCAAAATTCCTTCGGCTCTTAAAGATTCTGCAGCTTTCTCCACCAGTCCCTTCTTCTTAAGATGCGGTCCGGATATGATAAATGCATGCTTTCCACCCATTTTTTTTGCAACTTCCGGAAGTTTTGCCATAGAGCCTCTTCCTACGATAATATTCTGTGGTACTGAAAAATTAAATTCGTTCATAGCTTTTCCTCTCATTTTCTGTCGGTATTTTCAGAACTTACTACTCGACTTTTCTATATTCTGCTTTCTTCACTCTATACATTCCATTATCCTGCCAGCCGCGCCAATACACGGTCGATTGCCACATCGATTACCTGATCCAGCTCCACATCATCTGCCTCCGGCATCAATGTTGCTGCATCTTCATCTGAAATAAGCTGTACCAGACTGCCAAAGGACTCTTTGTATTTCTTTTTACAGATTACAAAGAATACAACTCCAAGCAAGCTCCAGGCTCCAACCATCAACCACTCCGGAAGAATCAGGCTGCCGCCGGTTCCCGGAATGCAGTACATACATACCATAAATCCTGACATTAAAACTGCCATTACACCCACAAATTTATAACCAGGCACTTTATACGGACGAGGCATATCCGGTTCTTTCTTTCTTAAAATCAGAAATGAAATGGATACCATACAATAAGCAAGACAGCATCCAAAGTTACCTGCATCACAAATCCATACCATCATGACACGTCCCGCAAACGGTGCTAACATCGTAAGAATTCCCATCAGGATTAATGCATTTAACGGGGTCTTATGCTTTGGATGAAGTTTTGCAAAAGTTCTTGGAATCATATAGGATTCTGCCATGGAATATAAAGCACGGGAACCACCAATCATAAAGGAGTTCCAGGAAGTAATGATTCCGCACATTCCACCAACAATAATTACTTTTGCCATGACCGATGTTTTAAACGCTACTGCCATGGCATCTGCGGTTACAAGACCGGTTCCTGTCTGTGATGCTGCAATGGCATCCGGCTTTAATACCAGACCTACTGCAATGATAACCAGTGAGTAAAACAGCACTGCCAGTACAACAGATAATATCAGCATTTTTCCAATTTTCTTCGGTGGAACATTGATTTCCTCTGCCGCCTGCGGGATAACATCAAATCCGATAAAATAAAATGGAGATAATACCGCAACACTAAGCACTGCCTTGATTCCACCTCCGGTTGATGTGCCGGCAAACATCTGTCCGTTAAGATTATCCACACTTCCATTGATGACGGATGCAACAATCAACAAAATCCCTGCTCCACCAATGATAATAGTAAGAATGGTCTGTAAAATAGCTGCTGTTTTGGCTCCAAAAATGTTTATTATCATAATTAAAAATGCAACGATAATTGCTACAATCAGCCAGGAAGCATAGATATCAAATCCAGCTACCGTATAAAGATATCCCTTTAAAAATCCCGGCCAGAGATAGGTCAGAATCGTTGGAAATGCACATGCTTCAAAGCAGGTAACTCCGACATATCCCAGGACGATTGCCCATGTACAGATAAAGGAACCATTTGAGCCCATTGCCCGGTAACTGAACACATGCTCACCACCACACTGTGGCATGGCTGCCGTAAGTTCTGCATAAGTCAATCCCACAAAGAATATCATGATTCCACCAAGAACAAATCCGAGAGCTGCTCCAAGAACTCCGCCTTTCTGAATCCAGCCACCGGAGGATACGACCCAGCCCCATCCAATCATGGCACCAAATGCAATGACAAGAATATCCCAGGCATTAAATACTTTATTGAATTCTGTTTTCTTCTGTTCCATATTTACTACCTCCTATTCCTGAAATACTTTTCCGGCTACTTCTTCAATCAACTGTGCAGTTCCATCCACACCCAGCAAATCGCTGTTAATCAGCATATCCCTGTTATGTCTGTCTCCACGATTGCTTCCGGTCAGTGCCATATGTCTTTTGTGATAACGTTTATCTTTTTCCACAATCAGCAATTTTGCATCATCTGCCGAAAGATTGTGGCTTTCCATTACATTCTTTATCCGGATTTCATCCGGTGCATAAATGAAAATGCGTAATATTGGTTTCTGTTCTTTTAAAATATAATCAGCAGAACGTCCTATAATCACACAGGACTCTCTTGCTGCGAGTTTTCGAATAATTGTTTTCTGGACGTGAATTGCACGTTCTGTCAAATCAGCGTATTTGGAGAAAGAGCCCCTGACATCGCCTTCTGCTCCTTTACCGGCAATGGTCACTCCTTCTTCTACCTTTTCCATAATATCTTTGGGAATTCCTACTTCTTTGATAATCTCATCTACTGTTTCACGGTCATAAAACTTGATGCCTAAATCCTGTGCAACCTTTTTCCCAATCTGATTTCCTTTTGCGCCATATTCGCATCCTATTGTAATAACAAGATGTTCCATTTTGCTTCCCTTCCTTAATGTATATACATGCGTTTTTTCTCATCCATACGAACCTGCCACTGGCAGCTTCGTATGGATGCCTGACAACTATCTGCATAAAAAAGACGAGGGCGCACTTATTTTCTGTGACATCCTCGTCTTTTCTGTTTCTTATTTTTATCTTTCTGTTATTCTTCCGGTGCCCGGTTTGAAGGACACAGATTCCTAAAATTCTTATTTTTCCAGTGATTTTACCGTTTCTTCAATGATTGCATATGCCTTGTCGCATTCTTCTGCGGATACGATAAGTGGCGGCACCATACGAATGACATGTGCACCGATAGCTGTAATCAGAAGCTTTCTGTCTAAGCAGCCATGTTTTACATCTACACCGGAAATGGTATCATCAAATTCTACACCAACTAATAAGCCCTGATGTCTTACTTCTTTGACATGTGGTAATTTTTCTAATTTTGCTGAGAAATAATCTCCCATCTTCTTTGCATTTCCAGCCAGGTCATTGTCTAAGAGCTCCCCCACCTCAGCCAAAGCTGCTGCACAGCTGATTGGATGTCCACCAAAGGTTGTTCCATGGGAACCAGGTGTAAATGCTTTGGCGACCTCTTCCGTTGCACAGATTGCACCGATTGGCATTCCGCCGCCAAGACCTTTTGCCATGGATACGATATCCGGTTTTACGCCATAATTCATATAGGACATTACTGCACCGGTTCTGCACCATCCGGTCTGTACCTCATCTAATAATAAGAGCATTCCTTTCTCATCACAAAACTCTCTTAAGCCTTTCATGAATTCCATGGTTGCCGGATGTACTCCACCTTCACCCTGTACCGGTTCAATCATAATTGCGATTGTATTTTCGGTACATGCATTTTTAAATGCCTCCAGGTCATTGTATGGTGCATAGGAGAATCCGTAAGTCATTGGTCCGAATCCTACCTGGCAGCCATTTCCCGGCTGACCGGTTGCTGACATTGCTCCAAATGTTCTTCCATGGAATCCCATTTTAGCAGTTACGATATGATATTTATTTGGACCGTATTTTTCAATTCCATATTTACGGGCCATTTTAATCATTGCTTCGTTTGCTTCTGTTCCGGAGTTCTGATAGAAAATTTTATCCATGCCAATGGTCTTACAAACTTTTTCTGCTAACAGTGCCTGTGGAATAGTATATGGATAGTTGAAGGTGTGCATGATATCGTCTACCTGATCTTTGACTGCTGCTACTACCTTCGGATTACGGTTTCCTGCATTGTTTACAGCGATTCCTGCATAGAAGTCAAGATACGGTGTTCCTTTCTCATCATAGAGGTACATGCCCTCTGCTGTCTCAGCCAGAAAATCGAAACGCTCATAAGTCTCAATCATATATTTATTTACTTTATCTTTAATGTCCTGTACGCTTAATCCTGTGTCTTTTAATTTCATAATTGAATCCTCCTTGACATATTCTTTACTCTTTTTTGTTTTCTCTTTAAACCGGTTTGTTTTGTTCAATGGACTTTCTTTCGCAACTCTAGAAACACACTTTGCGAGTTTCTAGAGTTTTCGCGGTGCTCGCCAAATCTGCATGCAAGCATGCGATTTTTCTCGCTACTCGCGAAAAAAAGGCACTTACCGATTGGTAAGCGCCTTCGCTTTTGTTTGTCTATTATTTTGAACAGTTATACAATATCACGTCTTTTTTGCTCTGTCAATATTTTTTTACAAAAAGTTGTATTTTCCTGTTTTTTCTGCTTTTTTCAGTCTGTTCATTAGAATTAATAGAATATATTGTGTTACTTTGTGTATTATATTGTACATTTGTATTATTCATTCGTACACTATAGTATCGTTTTGTCTTTATACACTCTCTACTCCGATATAAGCTTCGATTCTATCCCGCTGTAAATGCTCTCCGATTACAATAATAACTTCCTGGCCTTCCTGAATCGGTTCCATCCGCACTCCGTTATGGGTAGCATTAAGTTGTATCCAGGAATTATCTTCTGCTTTTATAAATCCCTTAATCCGAAATACTGCTCCGCAGGAACTGTCTTCTAAGATTTCTTTTGCAACCTTCTGCATTTTTTCTGCCGTCATAGGTACATTCATAAAATACTGTGACTCGAAACCGGAGTGTTCCTCCAGATCCATTTTCTCATAATTTTCCATCACATAGCCACTGCTCATAATCCAATGTAAATCTTCCGAAGTAAGCTGCGGTGTACTCTTACGCAGAATCTCTTTTTCAATTCTTCTCTTACAGTGTATCTTCTCCAATGCTTCGTTGATGTGTGCAACCGTTGCATCCATTTCTTCTGCTGTAGCTTCATCGGCATGGCTTAATAGAATGCAGCCTGCATCTGCCACCTCTGATGCCAGAATAAAATCTGCCTCATCGGACAGCTCTTTTTCCAGCTTGGCATCTACGATTGCAATTACATTTCCAATCTCATACCACTGATCCAGCGGTTCTTCCCGCAATGCATCAAAGAATTCGTCCACATCAAAAATTCCGGATGGTTCCACCAATACTCTGTCATATCCGCACATGCCCATGGCAATTAGCTTTGTCTTAAAACGTCTTCTGTGGCAGTCCTTATCACAGCCTCCGGCTACCATTTCCAACTCACAGTTATCTCCCATCAAATCCTGCAGCAGCATCATGTCCACATTTACTGCGCCATAGTCATTCTCCAAGATTCCAATATTCATGCCCTGTTCCATCAGATACTGGGCGTATTTTCTTATAAATGTTGTTTTACCGGAACCTAAAAAGCCGGTAATTAAGTCGATTTTTACCATGTTTGTCCCTTTCCACTTTTCTGCTGACACACAAGCCTTTGAACTGCTCTTATTCTATCATATGGAAAAGGTATTGAAAATACTTCATGGCTTCATCCTATTAGATAAAGCCATGTTATCATTTCTTTTATGTAAAATTTCTTCTATGTAATATTTTTTCTATGCACACAATTTTCTTTTCAGTATTCCTATCTCATCTTCCGTCATTCCGATATTCGTAAAATACTGTTCCGCCGTGCCATATTTTTGCTGGAAGAATGCCAGTGTCTTTTGCATTTCCTCCTGGGGTGATTTCAGCATATACTCCGGGATTTCTACTCCATACTGCTTCATCTGTTCCCGTTGTCTATCAAATACTTCCTTCATATACTGTTCACTGACACTATAATCTTTTACGATAATGTCATCTTCCACACCTGCCAGTTTCAGCAGCAACATGGCTGTCACTCCTGTGCGGTCTTTTCCGGCTGTACAGTTAAACAATACACACCCCTCCGGATATCGGCACATGGTGTGGAAAATATGCGCATACTCTCGCTTGGAATGTTCCAGTAACTGAACATATAATGCTCCCATGCTCTCCGGCATTTTCCCCTGAAATCCGGACGAATTCATTTCATCCAGCATCGGAATATTATAATAATCTACTTTTTCATCCTGTTCTAACGCACATGGTGCCTTTTCCCGCTCCATTCTGCTACGTAAATCAATCACTGCTTTTACGCCATAAGAAAGCAGTGTCTCCTTATCCTTCTCATCCAGCTGATGCAGACTGTCTGCCCGCAAAAACTGATGTCTTCTTAACGGCTGATGGGATTTATTTTCATAAGTGCCCAAATCACGTACATTATGAGCTCCTTTGAGATTTAATGGTTTTGCAATTTCCTGCTGCACTATTTTAACCCCCATTTCATAAAAGAATTTACAATATTTTTCTGCATTACCAGATAGAATACCAGAATCGGTATACAGGATACTGTTGTTGCTGCCATCAGCGAGCCCCATAAGTTTACATCCGAACTTACAAACATTTTTAAGCCTATCTGAAGTGGTGCATCTTCAAGCCTCTTTGACAACAGCATTGGCCACATATAATCATTCCAGGAATTAATGAATAAAAGAATTCCCAGTGACGAAATGGATGCTTTCATTGTCGGTATTACAATATTCCACATAATCCGGAGTTCCCCGCTTCCATCCACTCTTGCAGCTTCAATCAATGCCCTTGGAAAAGATTCAAATGCCTGATACATGGAAATACATGCAAATGCAGATGCCGCATAAGGCAGAATAATTCCAAGAATATTTCCATTTAATCCGAGATTGTTAACCAAGGTATAATTTGGCACCATAATTGCCTGAAATGGTATCAGCCAGGTCAGTGTCAGGATTCCATAAATCAACTTTTTCCCTTTAAAATTCCAACGCATCAATCCATATGCTGCAAGCACGGATGTCACCAGCTGACATGCAGTTTCTGCTGCACTGATTGCAATAGATTTCCCCATCATTTTTAAAATCGGCATCTGGGTAAATGCATAAAAATAATTTTCCAGTGAGAATTTCTTTGGCAACGGGAGATAATTAAAAATTTCCGATTCTCCCTTTAAGGAGGATATTATCATCCAATAAAGTGGAAATACTGCAAAGAATGACAATGCAATCAAAAGCAGGTGTTTCATAACAGTACTGATACTTTTTCTCATCTCATTCACCTCCTAATTATCATAAAATGCCACTCTGTCCGAAAGCTTCTGCAACATCAGTGCAATAATTCCAAAGATTACCAGGAACAAGGTTGCCGCTGCCGCACAGGCACCTACATTCATATCTCCAAATGCAAATTTATACATCATATAATAAATATTCGTTGAAGTAGAGAATGGTCCTCCCTGCGTCAGCACATCAATGTATGCAAAAGACCACTGACTTGAAAACAGAATACTCATCATTAGCATCATCATGATTGTTGGAGATAATAATGGAATCGTAATATGAATAAAGCTCCGGAACCGTCCGGCACCATCCATTTTAGATGCTTCATAATACTGGGTATCAATTCCGCTTAATGCAGAAGAAAACATCAGTGTACTAAAACCTATCATTTTCCATCCGGAAATCAGAATAATCATTGGCATAGCATATTTCTGGTTGGAGAAAAATGCGATATTTTCCGTTGTGATTCCAAAAACCTGTAATAAATGATTGATAAGACCATTTGATGGATGTAACAACCATTGGAAAATAACACTGACTGCCACCGGTGCCATAATCATAGGAATAAAGAATAATGTCCGGTAAATTCTCTTTGCCGCGTTATTCAAATCCTGTGTAGCCGTTGCAATAAAGATTGGCAGAATAATGGAAAATGGTAACATTCCAAGCACATAAAACAATGTATTTTTTAATGCCGGAACAAAATCCTTATTCGTCAGCAATTTCTGGAAGTTCTGTAATCCTACATATTCCGGCACCGTACCCGGAACCATACTCCATTTGTACAAACTATACTGGATGGTTTCTAACAGTGGTTTATAATGCCAGAATAAAATCATAAGAATAGCTGGTGCCAGAAACAGATATGGCTTCAGTTTTTCTGCCTTCTTTTTCTGTTTTAAGAAAGCCGCTCCGGCTTTCTTAAGAGCAGCTTCCTTTCCTAATACTTTTTTATTTTCTAAACCAATTGTACTTACGCCTGTATGCATCTGTTTTTCCTCTTTTACTGTAATAGCTGGTTGATATCATCCTGTGCTTTGTCTAATACTTCTTTTACATCTGCATCCGTTGTAATAGCTTCTACTGTTGCATCACGGAAAATTGTGAATGCTTCTGTTGCCACATCTCCAGGCCAGATTGTTACCGGGCGGATTTCTTTCAACTGTTCCAGGTTAATTTTTAACAATGGGTTTTCATCTACATAAGATTTTAAGTATTTCGGGTCGTCTGCCAGTTCGGTACGCAGTGGTAAGTATCCGATTTCCGATGTAATAATGGTATAACCATCATTTCCTGTTGCATATTTGATGAATTCCCAGATTGCCTGTGCTTTCTGCTCGCTGTCCGGGCGGACTGCAAGACAGCTTCCTGAGTTAACCGGTACTGCATCATTGCCATTTAATCCAGGCATTGCTGCCCCATATAATTCCCAGTCGCCTGCTTCAGATGCACTCTTAAATCCACTTAACATGGAAGTTGACTGAATATGCATAGCAAGATTTCCTGCCATAAACTGCTGTGATAATTCAGAATCAGTTCCCTTTGCAGCACATCCTTCGGTATAGAATTCTTTCCATAATTCAAATGCTTTTACGGTATTATCATTTGCAAATACAGCTTCTGTTTTATCTTCATTTACCATATCTGAACCAGCTGTATATACAATACCTTCTGTTACCCAGCCATTGTCCGGAGCCAGTCCAAATCCATCCACGCCTGTTTTTTCCTTAATGGTTTTTGCCATTTCCAGCATTTCATCCCAGGTCTTTGGTGGCTGGTTCGGATCCAACCCTGCTTCTTCAAATAATTTTCCATTGATGTAAAGAATCGGTGTACTGAATGTAAATGCCAGTCCATAGGTCTTGCCATCAATTTTTCCAAGGCTTAATGCATTCTCAGAAATTCCTTCAAAGTGTGCCTTTAATTCATCCTCCGGAAATACATCTTCATATGCCTGAATTCCTAAGGATTCTCTAGAGCTATCCAGTGTTCCAAATGTATGCTGGATAATATCTACCTGATTACCCGCCTGAATATCTGTCTTAAACTTTGTCATGTCATCCGGAACGCCTTCCACGATAACACCCTTTTCTTTTCCAATCGTATCATTAAATTCATTAATCAGATGTTCCATTCCATCCTTCATACTCGGATAATTTAAACTGTAACTATAGAAAGTTACCTTTACCGGATTTTCCGGATCTAACAGGTTATCATCAAATGACACTTCACTGCTTTCTGCTGTTGTATCCTGTACTTCATTATTATCACTCTTGATTCCGGATGGTCCACATCCCATCATAGCCGGAACCATCATACATGCTGCCATTCCTAATGCAATTATCTTATTCCATTTTTTCATCTTACTGTTCTCCTCTTTTCTTCATCAGTTTCATCAACACTTCCATATCTATTGCTGCAAGCACTTTCTGCTCCTTTGCCTGCTCTACATGCATCTGCCAGCTGTCTTTTGTAAATGTATAAATGCTATAGCCGGTTTTCTCCACCATGCAGAATTTCTCCGGTGTAATTTCTGAACCAAATGCTGTAGAATCTGCTGTAAGCTGTGGTATCTTTTCCAGAAAATCCACGCTGTTTTCATGCGTATGGCCACAGAAAATTGCTCTTACATCACTGTTTTTTATTATTTCCTTCAACTCATCACTGACCTGCATGGAGAATGCATCTGTTCGCCACACAATCGGATGATGAAATGCCAGAATTGTTCCATATTCTGTTGTTTTATTCTTTAGAATTCCTGCAAGCCATTCTTCCTGTTCTTTGCTGATAGTTCCTGTTTCCTGCCCTTCTACTGCTGAATCCAGAACTACAATTCTTAAATTTGCAATTTCTTCCACATGGCAATAGGCTGTTTTTTCTTCCAATCCCATACTCTCAAAGAATGGCTTCTTCCGGTCATGGTTTCCCAGTGCATATACTGCCTTGGTAGTCGGCAATGACTCCTTTACAATCTCAAAGAAGTAATCATAATCTTCTTTTGTTCCTTCATGAATCAAGTCTCCGGTAAATAATACGAAATCCAGTTTCTGCTGCTCTAACTTTTCTAGACAGTTTCTTAACGTATTCGATGGACTTTCACATTTTTCAAACACATCCTTCATGGAACTGTTTCCATAATCTTTACACAGATGTGTATCCGAAACATGTGCAAATCGAATAGCTTCCATAATCTTGTTCCTCCTGTATTCTCTTAACCATTTCGTTTACAATATGGAGTATAAAGAGGCTCCGTAAAATATACACACTGTTTTATGTTAAATTCATGTAAAATATACACACTGTTTAATTTTTACTGTTTTAAGTTTTACGAGTATGAATGTCAACTGCCCAAAGCTCTCTTTACGATTTTTGCATAGAAAAAACTGGCGTAATACCATGTTGTATTACACCAGTTCTCTTCTGCTGTCATTTTTCTCTTATTTAAGTTTTTCCTGCTGAATTCCTTCCCAAATATGTTCTACTAAGGCAGAATGATAGTTCTCATTTCGAACTCCTTCCAAAAGCGTATTCATAGCTGCTACCAGCACATCAATTGCAGGAACTCCATATTTTACAGGAATTGCATCACTGTTACCACAGATAATCTGCAATGCCCCAAGTGCCCCGTAAACAACGGATATTCCTGTCTCTGTCTTCTTCAATCCTTCTCTTACGGAACCATCTTCAAAGTTCTCCACCAGACTTCCTACCATGGCACCTGATGTCATTCCCGTTGTCTCATACAGTTCTCTTGTATACTCCGTATCCGGATATAATTGATTATTTAAATATTCCTTGCTGAAATGAAAGAAAAACTTATAATACTCCGGCATCTGAAGATAAACATCCACCAGTCCCCGCAGATAAATTGCCATTTTCTCACAGGTAGTATATTCCGGTTCTCTCATCCTCTCTAAAATACTGCCTAATGCTTTTTCACTAAAATGAATATAGATTTCCCAGACAATTTCATCCCTGTTTTCAAAATAGCGATACAGTGTTGCCCTTGTTATCCCACATTCCTGTGCAATCCGGCTCATACTGATTTCTTTTATCTCATATTCCATAAACAACTGTTCCGCTGTCTCTAAAATCAGGAAACGCTGTTTATCACTGTGCTTTACATATTTATGTTCTTTCATACCTCAATCTCTCCTTATACCATTTTTCTTTTGCATGTACCATCTCATCCTTTTTTCCCGAAAAAAGAGTTATGTTAAGGATAATGAAACTATGTAAACTTTAATACCCTGCCCTTGTAAAGCAGGCGTAAAATAAATATCATTTGCAGCATTTAGCAGTTATCCCTTGTCACTTCTCAGATATCCCGCTCCAGCCGCCGTAAGAGCTCCTGGTATGCCTCCATTACTTTATCATGATGACTTCGGATATAAACCGTATCCGGAATGTCATGATTCTTGATGGCATACTCTAATCCCTTAAACTGCCCAGACAACTCCATGGCTCCGATATTCGCAGACATATTTTTCAGTCCATGCACATGAATCTGATACTGCGCCCAGTCCCCTGCCTCATAATCCTGCTGCAGAGTATCCACCATCTCATCTTTCAGATAGACTTTTAATATCTTAAAATAAAACGCTTCATCTCCCATGCATACGGACATTCCCTGCTTCGTATCAAGATACGGAAAACGCTCCTGCAATGATTTCTTATTTTCATCTGCTCCACCGTCAGAATTTTTCTTTTCCACTGCCTCTGTCTGCTTGTCCACCAGAAAACGTTCCAGTATCTTCCACATCTTCTCTTCAAAAATCGGTTTGGAAATATAATCGGCAAATCCATGCTGCAGATACATTTCCTTTGCTCCTTTTACCGCATTGGCTGTCATGGCAATTACCGGTGTAGTTTTATTCTGATGATTCATTCGCTTCATTTCCTCAAAGGTGGCAATGCCATCCATATCCGGCATCATCTGATCCATGAAAATAAGATCATAGTGCTGTTCTTTCATCAGAGTCAGTCCTTCTTCCCCACTGCCTGCCACATCCACGATTGCACCAGTCTGCAGCAGCATCTCTTTTGCCACAATGCGGTTCATTTCCATATCATCCACCACAAGGATATGCACGCCGGCAAACTGGGGTACCGGCATCATAGCACCGACAGAAAGCTCATAGTTTTCGAAAATCTGCTTCATATCACCAATGCCATCTTCGCAGATGACCTTCTGCGGTATAATTGCCGTAAATGTTGAGCCTTCACCATACCGGCTTTCTACCAGCACTTCTCCGTGCATCATATCTACCAGACGTTTCGTCAGGCTCAGTCCCAGTCCGGTTCCCTCGATATTGCGGTTCTTATGCTCTTCTAATCTTGTGAAATTCTGGAAAAGGTTCTCCATATCCTTCTTCTGGATTCCAATTCCGCTGTCCTTTACATCGATACGCAGGTTGATATTTTCCTCGTCTATCCTGCTATAAGAAATTTTTAAAATTACATGACCACGCTTGGTATATTTTACCGCATTGGACAGGAAATTATTTACAACCTGGCGGATGCGGACATCATCTCCATATAAAATGGATGGAAGATTCTCATCAATTTCCATATACAGATCCAGATTCTTTTTCTTGCAGTTAGAGGCAACTATCGTATAGCAGTCGTTAATGAGGGAAGCCAGCTCATAACCCTCGCAAAGCAGCTCCATCTTTCCGGATTCAATTTTGGAAATGTCCAAAATGTCATTTACAATGGCAAGCAGGGTTCTGCTGGCCCGCTGCATATTTCCTGCATACTCTGCAATCTTCTCCCTTGGCAGCGTATCAATCTGCCGGAGCAGGATACTGTTCATTCCCATAATACCGTTGATTGGCGTACGGATTTCATGGGACATATTCGTAAGAAAATCGGTCTTCGCCCGGTCTGACACCCGGAGCCGCTCTAAAAGTTCTTCTTCGTAAGTAATATCCACCAGTGTTACGATAGTGTTCTGCATCTCGCCATATTCATCGCAGACCATCGAAGACGTTACCGATAAAATCTGATTGCCCTGCAGGCATTTCACCTTGCAGTGCTCTAATTTTCCCTGATAAAGCTGTTCTGCAAATTCTTCCTTTTTGCCCCCGCAGGCTACCAGTTCTTCAAAAGGCTGTTCCACATCTGCGCCAAACAACACTTCTGCATTTGTATTATGTAAAATATGTGTTCTCTGATAATCATATACCATCACACCATAGTCAATCTGATTAAACAGATAATCTGAAACTGTTAATTTTGATATTCCAAAAGTATCATACCGGATACTAAAAAATACAGTCATTAAAAATGAAACTGTTACACCATAAACCGAACTGGGATAAGATTTAATTCCATAAAATGGCAACACCGTATCCGGAATTGCCGAAAGAAGCATAATTGTATTTCCCAGAATGATATATGCCACATATTTTCTCTGACTTTTACGCATAATTTTCTTCGACCAATATAGTACAATATAGATGCAGCACAAAAAGCAAAGCATAATATACATCCAGTGATAAAACACGCTGCCATGAAATTCTGTGGTAAAGCAGGTTCTTCCATTGACCCTGTAAAAATGGCGGATCCGCATACTTCCAAAAGAAACACCATCCACCAGAGATGTCAGTATTCCTAATCCAACCATCAGGCCATATCCCTTTATTTTTACACCAGTCAGACACGCCACATAAATTACAATCGCAATGACATATAAATTAAAGCCCACAATTGTCATGCAAAAGAAATCCTGTGCCAATCTGTCATCCGTACAATTTCCATACAATGCTGAACCCAGTGCCCAGATTCCTCCTCCTATTCCCAGAAGCAGGATACAAATCCGCCCCTTGTTTTTCGTATTATTAATAAAAAAATAAAAGATACCAACGCCAATACATATAGTTGCACATGCTACCAAAAGCACTGTCGTAATCATTCCTGCTTCCATCAATTTTTCTCCCGAGTTGTTTTACTTCATTATATATAAAATCCAGTTTATTCGCAATAAAACAATCCCTGTGGAAGCTGTCACCAGCATTTTCTTATTGCCGCAAAAAAGCAGGAGCTCCGTTCCTGTTTCGGTGTTCCTGCTTTTTTCTGTCTTTTTCTAATTTTCCAACTCTGTTCCTACTTTGAACTTTTATTTCAAACTTTTTACTTCAAACTCTTATCCCAAACTCTTATTTTAATTCTCCTGCCGGATGTATCATATCCGGTGTAATCAGCTCTTTGATAATCAGGTACTGCTCAATGGTTTTTACACAGTTCTGCACGCCGACCCGCTCACTGTTTAATGTCATGTCATAATTGACCGGGTTTGTCCAGTAATTTCCATGGGTGTAATATTCATAATAATCTGCCCGGAATTTATCCGTCCGCTCTATGGTTGCATTAGCAACCTCTTCGGTCACACCCATATTTTCCATGGTACGGTTCACGCAGAATGCTCTCGGTGCCTCAATATAGATGCTCACCACATTTGGTTTGCCCTTCAGTACATAATCGGCACATTTTCCGACGATGACGCAGGACTCTTTTTCTGCCAGATCTTTGATAATTTCACTCTGATATTCAAACAGCTTGTCATCCGATACGAATTTTTCATTTCTGGAAATGTAACGTCTTGACCGTGGCAGCCCTCTTAAAAAGCTGGAAAATCCACTGGTCTCCCTCATTTTTTCATTTACTTCCTGAAAAATATTCTCATCCAGTCCACTGAGCTGGCTTGCCAGTGTTAAGATTCGGTTTTCATAACAGTGAATACCTAACTCCTTTGCCAGCTGGGAAGCAATCGCCTTTCCACCTGTTCCGAATCCTCTTGCAAAGGTTATTACAAAATTCTCCATATTTTCTGTCCTCCTTTAACCTGCTAAATAACGACTTAAGAATTCCCGTGTTCTCGGATTCTTCGGATTGGTAAACAGTTCGGATGGTGCTGCATCCTCTGCCACATAGCCGGAATCCATGAAAATGGTTCTGGTGGACACATCCCTTGCAAATGCCATCTCATGAGTAACAATAATCATTGTAAGTCCCGTCTTGGCAAGCTCTTTCATAACATTTAATACTTCTCCTACCATTTCCGGGTCCAGTGCAGAAGTCGGCTCATCGAAAAGAAGTACTTCCGGATTCATGCAAAGAGACCTTGCAATGGCAACCCTCTGTTTCTGTCCTCCGGAAAGCTGTGATGGTTTTGCATTGATATAAGGAGCCATTCCTACATCCTTTAAATGTGTGATTGCCCGGTTAAATGCCTCTTCTTTGGAAATATGAAGCACTTTTCTGGTGCAGAGCATGCAGTTCTGCAATACAGTCATATTGTTAAATAGGTTAAAGGACTGAAATACCATTCCCACCCTGGAGCGGTATTCATTGATGTCCTTCTGTACATTCCGGACTTCCTTATCATGGTAAAGGATTTTACCAGAGGTCTGCCGCTCCAGTTTATTGATACACCGTAGCAGCGTTGATTTTCCGGAACCGGAAGAACCAACTATACAGATAATTTCTCCTGCTTCTATATCAATATCTATTTTTCTTAAAACCTCATGATTCCCAAATGATTTGCTCAAATCCTTGATTGAAATTACTGTCTCTCCCATATCCGTTCCTCCTACTGATTATCCATATACTCAATTGCCAGTGCGTAATCTGTCTTGCCCTGCATTTTCTTTTCAATAAATTTGAAAATCTTATCAAAGACAAAGCACAATACAAAGTAAATCACTGCAATTACCAGGTATGACTCGAAGTATTTGTAATAATTTCCTCCAACTGTTTTTGCAGCCATGAAAAGTTCCTGTACTGCAATTACATTTAATACAGATGTCATCTTCAGGTTTGTCAGGAATGTATTTGCCATCTCCGGGATAATATTTTTAAATGCCTGTGGCAATACCACATACAACATTGTCTTAAATGGCGACATTCCCATTGCCCATGCGCCTTCACGCTGCCCCATATCAATGGAGCCGATTCCGGCACGTACTGTCTCACCCATGTAAGCTCCGGTATTTAATACCGTTACCACAATACCGGCAAATACCGGTGTCATTTCTACTCCCAGCATTTTTATTCCATAGTATACAATCATTGCCTGAACAATCATTGGAGTGTCACGGAAGATTTCCACATATACGGTAAAAATGATTTTCAAAAGCCGCATCAGAAGCTTCTTGAAAACATTATCACCCTCGCTGATTTTTGCATCATTTACAAGTCCAACAATATAGCCTAACACAAAACCAACCAGCGTTCCGATTACAGCAATTTCCAGCGTAAGCCAGGTTCCTTTGATAAACATACTTGCATATTTCTGGGCTAAAAATATCATCCACTCTAACGAATTACTCGGATTTTCTACTAACATATTTCTCTACCTCACTTTATCTATTACTCAGCTCACGCTGGAAATATTTCTAGTTTGCTGCCGGCTGCTGTGTCAGAACAGTATCCATCAGCTCATCCATTTTGGCTTTATCATTCCAGCCAATGGCATCCATCGCATCCTGGATTTTATCTCTTAATGCGGTATCATCTTTTCTGGTAGCGATACATACATTTACCATTTCATCATCACCGGTGAAAGAATCATCTGCATCTAACTGAATAATCACAAGATCATCATTGGTAAGTGCTGCTGACTGTGCGGTTGGCAAATCTACGACACATACATCTGCAACACCATTGGATATTGCCATGAAACATTCGGATGTTGTCTCATAATTTCCTGACTGCTCTGCACCTTCAATCTGGTCCAAAAGAGGTACCCAGCCGGTTCCTAACTGTGTTGTTACTTTACATCCGGTTCCTGCCAGATCAGAAAGTCCTTTTACATTTTCATAAGCACTTCCCTTTTTTACTACGATACAGTTATCTCTGTAATAATATGGTTCTGTAAATGAATAAGAAGCTTCTCTTTCTGCTGTTTTTCCCATTCCTGCAATGATTACATCATAATCTCCTGCATCTAATGAGATTCCAATGGAAGACCATTCTACTTTATGAACCTCTAAATCCATTCCCATCTCATCAGCAAGCTTCTGGGCTACTGCCACATCATATCCATATGCATAATAGTCAGATCCATAAATCGGAACCGCCTTGCTTCCATCCGGTGTTGTATCACTGTCCTGTGTCCAGTTAAATGGAGCATATGCACATTCCATTCCAACTCTTAATACATTCTTATCAGATGTCTCTGCTGTCTCTGAGGTTTTCACATCTGTATCGGATGTTTTTGTATCTGATGAACCACATCCTGCCAATGTAGATATTGCCATAACTCCTGTCAGTACCAATGCTAATAATTTTCTTTTATTCATAATATGTTCCTCCTTAAATGCAAATGTGAAGCCGACTTTTGTTTCTCTAGAGTATCAAAAAAGACGCTTGAGATTTCTTTCTCTCAAAGCGTCTTTGCTGATAGACAGTATAGTATACTTTCTTTTTCTTCTTTTCAACTTTCAAAATGCACAATTTGATTGTGCACTTTGCACAGTATCTTAATTAAACATCAATCTTTTTACCAGAATACAGTTTACAATATCGAGATATTCCATGGAATCTTCCAGGTCAACCTCCAATATTTCTTCTATCTTCTTCAGGCGGTACTGCAGGGAATTCCGATGGATATACAAAGCCTCTGCTGTCTTTCCCACATTAAATCCACTCATATAATATGTCAGCAGTGTCTCCACCAGAAATGCCCCATTGGTCTGGTCATACATCTCAAGCTTCTTTAATTTGTCATTGCAGTAGTCCAATATCTCCTGCTGATTTCCATTGTTAAACATATATTTATAAATGCCCATGGAACTGGCACTAAGCACTTTTTTATTAGTAGGATTCGGCAGATAATCTTTCTTTGGGATCAGATTTTTTGCTTCCTGATAGCTCTTGCCAAATTCAGACGGATCCGTATAGGCTGCGCCCAAAATACAGGTACTGTGTATCAGCCCAGCGAACTGCGGGCGGCTGTCCAGTTTCTTTAGCAATTGTTCAATCTGCCGTTCTGTCTCCTTATCCTCCGTTGCCTCAAACAGCAGCACAAATTTATTTAAGAAACGCATATACATCGGACGATTTTCCATATGCATTACTTCCCGGTTCAGACAGTCCGTATAATAAAGATAAGTATGCTCATCCTGCTCCAGGTTAATTCCATATTTCCGGTCAATTACAATGATTCCAACACGGTATGCCCGGTCGAAAGCCAGTCCAAACTGGCTGGATATTTTTTCAATATATTTATCATTTACTTCATATCCAAACAGTAGATTATATAAATAGTCCCCGGTACGCTTATTTGTAATATTGGTTTCCAGTATCAGCTGCCCGATACTCTGTGCAATATCCACGAAGGTTGCGCCTTCCCAGCGGACATAGAACAGTGGCAATTTCAATTCAACCGCTTTGTCTATCATTTTCTGTGGAATCTTCTCCCGGTCATCCACAATCGATATTGCAAGCCCGGAAATTCCCAGTGCATTCAGTTCTACCATTGTTTCAAAGGTCTTCTCGATGTCAAACCGCAGATAATCCACTACAATCAGTGCAAAGTTGCCAGGATTCATATGATCTTCATATGGCTTCGTCTGCACAAAATATGTCCAGGACACCACTCTGTCCAGCCCCACTTCCCCTGTCAGCAGTTCTACTCCATCCAGATCCAAATTATTGACGTCTCTACAAGTAACCATAATGTCTCCCTCTGTTGGTTGTGTGCAAGTTGCAAAAAACCCGGAGAAGTGCGAACACTCTCCGGGTTAATTTTACTTATTTTAGCAATTCATTGCAAGAGCAAAGATTACTCGATAACTGTAGCAACACGTCCTGAACCTACAGTACGTCCACCTTCACGTTATTTGAATACCGTATTTCTTCGTATTTTCTATGCTTTTTGGTGGCAAATTTCGCAGAAAACTGCTGTTTTTGCATTCTGTATTTCAATTTGTTCGATTTCTTGGCACCGTTTTGGCACCGCATAGAAATTATTTATTTAAGTTAACTATAACATCCCAAGTACACATAAACAACTTGTCTTCTAATGGCATCTATGAACGATTGTTGGTTTCATAATATTATAATTCTCATTATTCATTCTATCTGTTTCAGTTAAAATTAATCACATACAAAGGAACAACAACAACAGTGACACAAAAGAGTAAAGTTCCTATTTTGTATATTACATTTCTTTTCCAAAAAAGGTAGTACATTATGAATTGCAACACCGTACACGTTGTAAAATAAATTATCCATTTTAGCTCCCACTGAACAATTTCTATTATTTGCTGAAAGTTAAATTCAGTAAAGACTACACTTACAATAAGTATCCAAACAAATGGTATTAACATAATAAATTCGTACATCACTAATGCCAATACTCCTTCTTTTACACTAAATTTCCGTATAAAAAATGTAACTCCCATTGAAAGTATACATAATAAAAATGTTCTATAATAATCTGAGAAAATTATTTCTACTATCATATTCCCATCTCCATGAACAGTAAGTTATTTACAAATTCAATTTGTCTTTTATTATCAATTATATACTATTGCCATCCACCCTTATCTTCATTCTGATACACAGTAAGTACACCATAATACTTTGCTACCACGCCTCCATCCTGCGTATACTTCCCTACATCTTCGATTCCATATCTCAAAAGGAAGTAATCCATATCATGCAGAATTTTATATATATCATTTGCATATTCCATTTCGTGAGTTTCGGTTGCCAAATTAGTCAAATCTATCAATCTCTGAAGGTCTGCGTACAGTTCCTCATTATGAATTGACTTCTGCATATCTTGAATCAAGTTTACAAAATTTGCTCCGTCAAATCTATTATAAACCATTACGGGTTTACCATACTTTTGATAAAATTCACTTTCCGTAATACCTTCTTCATTCATGACTGTTATTTTATTACTGTCATACGCCCACCCAACTTGAATATCACCTTTCTGGTCGAAATAATTCCAAGCAAGACTGTCTTTATCTTCTAGTTTATCAAAGATGCCATCATTCAGATATGCTCGTTCCATTTGAAGATTTGCAACTTTAATATTCTCTGTTAATCTTTCCTTCTCATCGTCAGTCATTCCGTCCAATACTTTTTCTCTCATAGCAAAAACTTCTTCTTTCGTAGGTGCTACTGGTTCTATTTGGACATTATTTTCCTCTGTTTCTTCTTCAATAATTAGACTGCTTTCTGTTTCCGTACTCTCCTCTATTACTGAATTTCTTATTTCTTCATTTTGTTCTGAACATCCAACCAAAAACATCATACACAGTATAAACAAAACACATCTCTTTTTCATAAATTACTCCTCTCGCTTTTAATAGGTATCCATTGATGCCAATATCTCAAGATTAGCTTTTTCGTACTCGTTTAACACACTATCATCAAAATCTTCTGCTTTACAAGTTGGATTATACCACACACAACCCATAAAATAATTATACAAATCTTCATTCTTAAAAATATAACCATGCCTTGCATATATTTCATTTTTTGCCAAGTGAATAACTAATTTTGGTTCATTTTCAAAGTTCTCTTTTGTATAGTATTGCTTATTAGTTGCAAATAGTGGTTCATTTACATTTGATACATCTCTGGCTTCTCTGACATTTTCCCAATAATCAACTATTTCCAAATAATATGCACTGGCTCTATAATATTGACTTCGTTCGTCAATCGTATTTTCTAACTCCTTTTCTCTACTTTCCGCTTCATTTTCCCTTATCAACTCATAATAACCACTAATACCATAGTCACTTCCTCCATCTGCCTCACAATAATTTAATATCTCTACATAAATGCTATCATTTCTAAATTGCATATGTAATGTGCCACTATTTCCCCAACCATCATCAGCATAATCAAAAAGCAGCTCGTTCTGTTCTATCTCTCCACTAATATCTTCAACAACAGCAAAGCGTTCAGTCATTTCCTGTTGAGCAAACAGCGTACCCGTAAGTCGATTACTTTCTGTAATTGTACAAGATAATTCTACTCCACCTTCTGACAAAATCTGGTCATGCGTTCTTCCATCATTTGACCAATTCCCCGTATACACTTCATAAATTACGCCATCTTCTTTATTTTCTATCTCATTCTCTGTCTCTGATAAAAAATTTTCTTGTTTTTCATCATTAGAACATCCTGTTCCAAGAACTATCACAAACAACAGTACAACTATATATTGAAATTTTTTCATAGTCTACCTCCGCACCACTTTTAACAGTATTATATCATTTAGCTCTTGTTTCTGCTATTCAAAATTATTAAGGGCAGTCTGAAAACTGCCCAACATCACACATACACTATATCTTTCAACACCACTTCTTCCGCACAGTGCCGGATATTGTTCATCATTCCTACCCACTGCATTTGATTCTCCGACTTCAACTGCGCCGTCACTCCCTGCTTTGCTTTCATCTGTTCCACCAGTCGCTCCATCATCTGATAACATTCTTCGTCCGTCTGGTGCAGATATTCATTTAAATTTCCATCCAACAGCAATTCCAGATACAATGCTCTATGGTACTCTTTCAGATACTCTGCTCTCATTCTTCCGTATCTGCCAATTTCATAATGCGTTCCCTCCGGGAGCCGGAGATCTGGATAATACAGACCATCCTCTCCCAAAGTGTAACTGATTCCGTTTTCTCCAATGATGTGCTTTCTCAACACTTCTGTTTCTTTGATTTTATCCGTCATATCCATCTATCTCCTTATCTGCTCATTCTGTTCTGATAGCTTCTCTGCAATCGCTTCTGCTCTGCCTGTAACCGTTCCGCTTCTTTCACATTGTCAATAATATCCTGTATTTTGTCAGCCCCGACATACTGTTTCACTCGTTCCAAATCCTCCGCTTTCTCCTGCAAATGCTCCATTGTGCTATTCTGCTCCTTGATTTTATTCTTATACCATGCAATATCCTCTCCCTGCTGATTTACCTTTGCAGTCAGCTTCTTCACCTGCTCCATCAGACCCACACACTTAATTGTTAGGCTTTTTACAAGTTCCTTTAATCTTGTAATCAATGGTAATGCCACCTTTTCACGATAGGATTTCGCCGACTGCATCACTCCCGGCTCTGGAAGCTGCCATTGTTTTTCCTCGTCATAGGCTCTCACATTACGCTCCAGAGCGACCTTAGAACCTGCCATAGCTTCCAGTTCTTTTTGAAGCTTCTGCTGTTGCTTTTCTAATTCCCGGTTGCCGGACAACCGCCTTTCCTTTTCCTGCTCCAAATCCTCATTCTCGAAAATCAACTGACTGTTTTTTGCCAACAAACTGTTATAACTCTGCTTTGTATCTACATACGTTTTTTCCAGTTCTGCATTATCTGCCTTAATTTCCTCGTTCTGTCTTTGAAACTTATCTCCCATCTCTGCCAATTCTTCCGCACGAGCAAGCTGACTGTCCACCATTTTACTTGCTGTCTGCAATGCAATTTCTGATTGTGCAAGCTGAGAATCTAGCTCTCCTGCTTCTCATAATCCAGCACCGACAGATGTTTA
This sequence comes from Roseburia sp. CLA-AA-H209, assembly GCF_020687575.1. Classification (NCBI taxonomy): domain Bacteria; kingdom Bacillati; phylum Bacillota; class Clostridia; order Lachnospirales; family Lachnospiraceae; genus Roseburia; species Roseburia sp. CLA-AA-H209. Next base: position 151,694 of record NZ_JAJEQU010000004.1, on the reverse strand, counting down.
TTGTGCGTACCCTTCTGCAGCCATTCAACACCATATCGTTCCATGACTGCCGCAAGTTCCTTTTTCTCTGATTCTATCCACTGGTTCCATTCTGTTGCTCCTCTGGTGCCGCCTTCAAATCCCTGCTCCGCCAATGCCCCTTTCAGCGAAACCCTTGTATCAAGTCCTCGCTTACTCCCGGTAATGACCGGAACAAAATCAATATGAATATGCGGTGTTTCCTCATCCATGTGCAGATGTGCCGAGAATACATGAAGATTCGGATTCCTGCTTTGAAAGTCTGTCATGAAGTCAATAAGTATCTGCTTTGCCAACTGCCCCTCCTCACTCCGTGCATTCATGTCATCTCTGTTACCTATCTGGAAAATCACTTCGTAAAACAGTTTCTCCTGCTTCCCCTGCCGGATTTTCTCATAATAGTTTTCAATCTTCCGGTCACTGCGTTTCTGCTTCGCATTGTACCGTTCCAGAGCTTCGTCAAACAGTTCATGATACACTGCCTTTATATCCTCGTGACAAAATTCCACATTGTCCCGGCTCCTTTCTTTATCTACATTCTTTGCTGAAAATGCTCTTGTATTGTGATTCACAGAGCCTTTCCCCATCATTCCGCTAATCGTTCTCTCCAATAAAACCACCTCTCATCTCTTTTTATCTGTATCTTTTAGTGCCGATAGGCACAGGCTTTGTTACTTTCGTCGAAAGTAACGCAAAAGCACTTTTGACAGCTTCGCCATCAAAAATGCAACCCGATAAATCGGGTTTTGCGTCCTGCCGGAAGCTTTTTCTGCCTGCGGCAGTTGTGCCCGTTCCGGTCACATTGTCATCGCTGTCACCGCACCATTTTTCCTTAATCGTTTCCTACGGGTGCGTGCCACGCTCCCGTTTTATTCGTCTAAGGAAATTACCATCGGAAGCTGTCCGGCACACCACGCCTGTCTAGATATTCCCTGCGTGCCTTTTCCTTTTCTTCCTCTGTCGGTGCAGTTTTATACTGCGTATACAGCTCTCTCATTACCAGGGCATCCATCTTTTTCTCCAATGCCTTAACTATCTCCGGCTCCGTTTCTTCCTGCCCTATGAGAAAATATCTCACGAGCAAAAAGAACAGTTCCTGCGAAATCTGCACATTCTTCATTTCAATCGACCAATCCTTTCTGCAAGACCGCAACAACGCAATGTCTATATCTTTTGCAACCTTGCAATCTTCAAGACCGCATTTCTGTATACTCTGCATTGTTGCGTTCTTCCTCTATTCCTGCTTTACCTTATCCAGTTCCCAGTACCAAGCGTTATTGATTTTTCTTGCCCGGATACCCAGCTCTTTCTTTGCGTTTTCCAGTGTTCGTTTGGAAATTCCCAGTTCTTCTGCCCGGTCAAAGATTTCGTTGCTCAAAACCGCATTCTGTGTTTCTGCAAGTTCCCGTAACATCTGCTTTGCCAGCTCCATTTTATTTGCCTTTGGTGCAATGCCGCCAAGCACCTCATCCACAGTAATCTCATAATCTCCAATCCACTGAAAGCCTTCCTCTGATAAGGCAAATGCCTTCGGGTGCCCGAATGCCGCAAGGTTATTTTTTATCTGGACAACAGCTCTGGTATTCGGTTCTCCCTCTACCCGTCCGACCAGTAACACGCTTCTTGCCACTGCAAAGAAATCTATGGAACCCATGCCCCGGTATGCCGCTTTATTGCCGGAAGCCTTATTCATATGACCGATAAGGATAATTGCACACTTTGTTTTCTCTGCCAATGCTCCTAATTTCTTTGTCATATCCCTTGCTTCGTTTGCTCGGTTCATATCCATGCCACCGCCCAGATAGGCTTGTATCGGGTCTAAAATCAAGAGCCTTGCACCAGTCCTTACAATCGCTTCTTCCAAGCGTTCATCTACCATAGACAGTGACTTGTCACTCTCATCAATAACGATAATTCTCTCGCAGTCTGCTCCGGCAAGTTCTAATCTTGGTTTTACTGTATCCGCAAGACCATCCTCCGCAGTCTGGTATATTACATTGACCGGCTCTGTGACTTTCATATTTTCATCCAGTGCTTCGCCCTTTGACAGCTTTGCCGCCAGATTCAAGACCATTGTTGTCTTTCCGTCACCCGGATCACCCTGAATAATTGTCAGCTTGCCATAAGGAATGAATGGATACCACAGCCACTCAATCTCCTGCGACTGTACCTCTGACATTCTAATCATCTTTAATTCAATCTTCTGTTCTGTCATTTTCTCCTCCAATTTTAATTTTATAATTGCTACCGGAGAAAACCTCTGCTATACTTAGCTTGTATATACATAGGATAACAGAGGTTTATCCGGTTATCTTTAGTCCTGACAGTTGCCGCTGTTGGGACTTTTTTCTTGTTCATTATCCAGCAAATCTGCAATTCTCCGTTGCTGATTCGGATATAAGTGACCATAAGTATTTAGGGTAATTCTTATATCCTTATGCCCTAATCTTTCCTTTATCAGAATCGGCTCAATCCCTTTGTTGATGAGATATGCTACATGTGAATGTCTTAAATCATGCACTCGGATTTTCTTTACTCCGGCTTTCACCATATTGTGCTTCATCTTATGCTGTACTGCTTCCTGCACAATAGGGAAAAGTCTTTCATTCTCCGGCATACCGTAATGTCCTTCAATAAATTGCTTTATTTCCTGCTTCAAAAATTCCGGTATTTCTATTGTTCGCACAGATTGTTTTGTCTTTGGTTCTGTAATCACATCCTTTCGTTCTGTCCTATAGTACGTTTTTGTGATGCTGATTTGATTTCTTTCAAAGTTTATATCTGCCGGAGTTAATGCAAGTAGTTCTCCAATTCTGCATCCAGTCCAGAAAAGAATTTCAAAGATGAGATAATATCTTGTTCCCGGTTCTATAGTTTGAATAAACTGCTGATACTCCTCTGTTGTCCAGAAATCCAAGCTTCTGCTGTCCGAGTTTCCCATCCGCTTTACCTTCTTGCAAGGATTTGTATGCAAATCGTAAATCCTTGAAGCATGAGTAAACAAGCTGGTTAGCTGATTTTGTATCATTCGCAGATATGATTCCGAAAAGCCTTTTGTCTGCATTTCATTCTGCCACTGAATAATCTGCGAAGCTGATATTTCACTCATCATTTGATTTCCAAAATACGGAATAATATGCTGTTCCATCATATAACGTTTGTTTTTCATGGTACGTTCTTTGAGTTCATTCTGTTTGTCCTCAAAATATACCTCCATAAATTCACTCAATTTCATATCCATACTTCGACTGCTATTGAGTTTTTTCTGTCGCTCATATTCCAGAGCTTCCTTTTTTGTGGAAAATCCTCTCTTTCTTCGTTTTTTCTTTTCGCCCTTTGCATTCGTTTCAAACCACTGGGCAGTCCATTTCTTCGTGTCTTTTTCTTTGTAAGCCATTCCTTTCTTCTCCTCTCTTAGTTCGCAGCCAGATCGTATCCGAACATCTTTTTTGCCCAATATGCTCTTGGAATCCGTCCTGCCATTGTGATATATCCCTGCTCCGCAAGTTCCTTATTCATTGCCTTAACCAACTTGTAAGCATACGACTTGGAACAATCCAGTTCCTTAGCCACATCATCCGCACTCATCATATATTGATAGTTCGCCATATATTCATCCTCCCTTCTCATTCTACAATTCCGTTACAACTCTTGTATTTTTGTTGTGTACGGTTTTCGTAAATTCATATTATCACTGTCCGTAAATAATGTCAATACTTCGTAAATATTATTTTACGGTTTTCGTAATTCTAAAATTATGTAATTTTTACTTTTATGTTTTTCGTAAATGTGATATGATAATAATTGAATTTATGTTTTTCGTAATTACTTTGTCTATGAAAATAGGAGGTTGCTTATGGGCGATGGAAAGAAATTAAAAGAGTACCTTGATGAAAAAGGTACAAATGTACGCAGAATTGCAAAAGAAACCGGCATTAGTGCCACCACGTTATACACGATTATTCAAAAAGATTCCAATATCCGCTTTGACTTTGCGCTCCGACTTGCCAATGCTTTAGATATTGATGTGAATGAGATATGCTCTGCAAGTCCTTTCTCTGGAGCTATTACCGAAGAAGAAATATATCCCACTCTTCCAGATGGATTGAATGGAGCCTTGGATGCAAGCAGAGTCAAAACCTACTTGAAAAACTCTCTCTATCCACTTATGTACCTATTCGGTAAAAATAGTATGCCGGATGTGGATAATCTTTTGACTTCCTTTTATCAGTTGGATGATGAAGCAAGGAAAGAAGTGGTCGAAACGATACAATTCAAACTACAATATCACAGAGACCCCGAACGGGCAGAACAGGTAAAACAGATTAAGGGATGGTAAGAAAAAAGCTCCGTTGAATAGCAAAATTCGACGGAGTTTTTTTTTGCACCATTTTGGCACCGCTCACACCCATCTTCATTATTATCGCATGTAAAAAGGGTTCCGGAGAAATCTCCGAAACCCTTGAATTTACTGAATAATATTTAATTACTCGATGATAGTAGCAACACGTCCTGATCCAACAGTACGTCCACCTTCACGGATAGCGAAAGTAAGACCCTGCTCCATAGCTACTGGATGGATCAGTTCGATAGTCATTTCTACGTTATCACCAGGCATACACATCTCTGTACCTGCTGGTAATTCACAAACACCAGTTACGTCAGTTGTTCTGAAGTAGAACTGTGGTCTGTAGTTATTGAAGAAAGGTGTATGACGTCCACCTTCATCTTTTGTTAAAACGTAAACCTGAGCTGTGAATTTTCTGTGGCAAGTAACAGTACCTGGTTTAGCAAGAACCTGTCCACGAACGATCTGGTCACGGTTAACACCACGAAGAAGTGCACCGATGTTATCACCAGCCTGAGCCTCGTCTAACTGTTTACGGAACATCTCGATACCAGTTACAACTGTCTTCTGAACATCTTCCTTAACACCAAGGATTTCAAGTTCGTCATTCAGATGTAATGTTCCTCTTTCTACTCTACCTGTTGCAACAGTACCACGACCTGTGATTGTGAATACGTCCTCAACTGGCATTAAGAAAGGTTTATCTGTATCACGCTGTGGATCTGGGATATAGCTATCTACAGTATCCATTAATTCCATGATCTTGTCGCCCCATGGTCCGTTAGGATCTTCAAGAGCTTTAAGAGCAGAACCCTGGATGATTGGGCAGCCTTCAAAACCATATTCCTCTAACTGCTCTGTAACTTCCATTTCTACTAACTCGATTAACTCTGGGTCGTCTACCATATCACATTTGTTTAAGAAAACAACGATGTAAGGTACACCTACCTGACGAGACAGAAGGATGTGCTCCTTTGTCTGAGCCATAACACCATCAGTTGCAGCAACAACAAGGATAGCGCCGTCCATCTGAGCTGCTCCGGTAATCATGTTCTTTACGTAGTCAGCATGTCCAGGACAGTCAACGTGTGCGTAATGTCTCTTCTCTGTTTCATACTCAACGTGAGCTGTAGAGATAGTGATACCTCTTTCTCTCTCTTCTGGAGCTTTATCGATGTTAGCGAAATCTGTAGCTGTATTACCTGCAACTCTTGCTGCTAAAACTGCTGTAATAGCTGCTGTTAAAGTTGTTTTACCATGGTCTACGTGACCAATGGTTCCGATATTACAATGTGGTTTGGTTCTTTCAAACTTAGCTTTTGCCATTTTAAAACGTCCTCCTTAATTTTATGCCCTTTCTGGGCGCTTATTTTTACATTTTAATAAGTCACTCGGCTATTTCTGATTATATAAAAAACTTGCGAGTTTTTCAAGCATTTTTATTATTTTGCTTTAGATGCAACAATCTTGTCCTGTACAGACTTCGGAACCTGCTCATATTTCTCGAAGAACATTGAGTAGTTACCACGTCCCTGAGTTCTGGAACGTAAGTCTGTTGAGTATCCAAACATCTCAGCAAGTGGAACATATGCTTTAACCATTTTTCCACCACCGATGTCATCCATACCTTCGATACGTCCACGACGAGAGTTAATGTCACCAATAACATCTCCCATGTACTCTTCCGGCATAGTAACTTCAACTTTCATGATTGGCTCAAGAATTACAGGAGCTGCTTTTGCCATAGCCTCTTTGAAAGCCATGGATCCGGCAATGTGGAATGCCATCTCAGAAGAATCGACCTCATGGTAAGATCCATCATATACGGTAGCATGAACACCTACTACTGGGAATCCTGCAAGGATACCAGCTTTGGTAGCTTCTTCGATACCTTCGCCTACTGCAGGGATGTATTCCTTAGGAATAGCACCACCAACAACTGCAGAATCAAACTTGAAGAGTTCATCTCCGTTGGCATCCATCGGCTCGAATTTAACTTTACAGTGTCCGTACTGTCCACGTCCACCAGACTGTTTTGCATATTTGTATTCCTGATCAACTGGCTTTGTAAATGTCTCTTTGTAAGCAACCTGTGGAGCACCTACGTTTGCTTCTACGTGGAATTCACGAAGCAGACGGTCAACGATGATTTCCAGATGGAGCTCACCCATACCAGCGATGATGGTCTGTCCTGTTTCTGTATTTGTATGAGCACGGAAAGTAGGATCTTCTTCTGCAAGTTTTGCAAGAGCTTCACCCATCTTACCCTGTCCAGCTTTTGTCTTAGGCTCGATAGCAAGCTCGATAACTGGCTCTGGGAATTCCATGGACTCTAAGATAACCGGATGCTGTTCATCACAGATGGTATCACCAGTAGTTGTAAACTTAAATCCAACGGCTGCTGCAATATCTCCAGAGTAAACTTTTTCAAGCTCTGCTCTCTTGTTTGCATGCATCTGAAGGATACGGCCTACACGTTCTTTTTTATCTTTTGTTGCATTCAGTACGTAAGATCCGGAGTTCATTACACCAGAGTAAACACGGAAGAATGCAAGTTTTCCTACGAATGGGTCAGTCATAATCTTGAATGCAAGAGCGGAGAATGGTTCATCATCAGATGAATGTCTCTCTACTTCATTTCCTTCAAGGTCAACACCCTTAATAGCTGGGATGTCTGTTGGAGCTGGCATATATTCTACGATAGCATCCAATAATTTCTGAACACCCTTGTTACGGTAAGCAGAACCACAACATACCGGAACTGCTGTACACTCGCAGGTACCTTTTCTGAGGGCAGCCTTCATATCTTCAACAGATGGCTCTTCTCCCTCTAAATACTGCATCATAAGGTCATCATCTAACTCGCAGATTTTCTCAACCAGTTCGGTATGATATAATTCTGCGTCGTCTTTCATATCATCTGGGATGTCTGTTACAGAGATATCATCTCCCTTATCATCATTGTAGATGTAAGCTTTCATCTCAAACAAATCAATAATTCCCTTAAAATCATCTTCCTTACCAATTGGTAACTGAAGAACAATTGCATTTTTACCTAATCTTGTACGAATCTGATCAACAGCTCCGTAGAAGTTTGCACCTAAGATATCCATTTTGTTAATGAATGCCATTCTAGGTACGTTGTATGTGTCAGCCTGACGCCATACATTTTCTGACTGAGGCTCTACTCCACCTTTTGCACAGAACACGCCGACAGCGCCGTCCAGTACACGAAGTGAACGCTCAACCTCAACCGTAAAGTCTACGTGTCCAGGAGTATCAATGATATTGATACGATGCTCTAAAGCACCTTTCTTTGGCTTTGTAAACTCTTCCAAAGTCCAGTGACATGTCGTAGCGGCTGAAGTAATGGTAATACCTCTTTCCTGCTCCTGCTCCATCCAGTCCATGGTAGCAGTACCTTCATGAGTATCACCAATCTTATAGTTAACACCGGTATAATAAAGGATACGCTCTGTCAATGTTGTTTTACCAGCATCGATGTGCGCCATAATACCAATGTTTCTGGTTCTCTCTAACGGATATTCTCTTCCAGCCAAGGTTTTTTCCTCCTAATTTTCTTAACCGAAAAAATATGCTCTCGTTCTGATTAGAAACGATAGTGTGCAAAAGCTTTGTTTGCTTCTGCCATCTTGTGCATATCTTCTTTTTTCTTTACAGATGCACCAGTATTGTTTGCTGCATCCATGATCTCATTTGCCAGTCTTTCTTCCATTGTCTTCTCGCCTCTCTTGCGTGAAAACAGTGTAAGCCAACGAAGAGCCAGAGCCTGACGACGGTCCGGTCTAACTTCGATAGGCACCTGGTAAGTTGCTCCACCGATACGTCTAGCCTTTACCTCAAGTACTGGCATAACGTTGTTCATAGCTTCCTCGAATACTTCAAGAGCTGGTCTTTCAGTCTTCTCTGCAACTCTGTCAAATGCACCGTATACAATCTTCTGTGCAATACCTTTCTTACCATCTAACATAATGTTGTTGATAAGCTTGGTAACCACTTTGTTATTGTACATCGGATCTGCTAATACGTCTCTTTTCTGAGTATGTCCTTTACGTGGCACGTTACTTCCCTCCTTAATCATGTTTTGCATCACAGGTCATTGTGCCTGTCATGTAGTATTTGTTTCGATTAATTCAACGGTACTCACATGTGTCTCTCTAAAATGTGTTCGTGCGGAAATATATCGTATGTGACAATAATTCCAACACTTACCTTTAGCTCTGTTTGTGATACTATTGGTGTACGCTAAGCTTATTTAGCGTCTTTTGGTCTCTTAGCGCCGTATTTGGAACGAGCCTGTTTTCTGTTAGCGACTCCTGCTGTATCAAGAGTTCCACGGATAATATGGTATCTTGTACCTGGTAAGTCCTTAACACGACCACCACGGATAAGAACAACACTATGTTCCTGTAAGTTGTGTCCCTCTCCTGGAATGTAGCTTGTTACTTCGATTCCGTTGGAAAGACGAACTCTGGCGATCTTTCTAAGAGCTGAGTTAGGTTTTTTAGGTGTAGCTGTCTTAACAGCGGTACAAACACCTCTCTTCTGAGGAGCAGAAGTATCAGTTGCTTTCTTCTTTAAAGAATTGTAGCCCTTCTGAAGTGCAGGTGCAGTAGACTTCTTAACAGATGTCTGACGTCCTTTTCTTACTAACTGGTTAAATGTTGGCATTATTTTCACCTCCTGTGCTATTATTTGATAAATGTGCATTTGTATGCACACTAATTCAGTATATAAGCCGATTCGCCACTTGTCAAGCAAATTTTTCGTGCAAGCTACGAGCCAGAGAAAAAAAGAAGGCTTTCAGCTGTTCAAATTTATTTGATAACGGCTGAAAGCTTTCTTTTTGATGTGGCGACAGCCACGACTGAGATGGAGCGCAGCGGAATCGAAGTTCTCTGGCTCGCTGGCTGAGGCTTTCTGATGATGTGGCGACAGCCATACTTCCATGCAGCGTCAGCGGAATCGAAGTTGCGGTTCTCGTTCTTATGCCTGAATCTTTCCGTTCATGTGGCGACAGCCATACTTCCATGCAGCGTCAGCGGAATCGAGGTTCTCTGGCTCGCCGGCTAAATCTTTCCTTCCAACCTCACCGGCTTCCTTACCTCTATCAGATTTCCATCTAAATCATAGAAGCGCACTACCTTTTCTTTATACCACATTTTTTACTCCCGCTGCTCCACTACTCTGAGGCTGTCCTTTTCCACCTTGCACATAAGAAACAATACTTTTACGCCTGCTGCCCGCGCTTCTTCTAACGCATCTTTAAACTCCGGGTGTGTCTCTTCATTTGCCCGGACTTCCGTTACGCCTTCCATCTGAATCACAAATGCCACAGCACATTCATAACCGGCTTTTTTTGCTCCAATCAATTCCCGTAAATGCTTTACCCCTCGCTCTGTTGGTGCATCGGGAAAATAACCGATTCCCTGCCGTTCTAAGGTACAGCCCTTTACTTCCATCAGATATTCCTGCATCCCTTTCTTCATATAGAAATCAATTCTGGAATTTCCATATTTATACTCCGGTTTCACTACATCATAATTCTGTGTTTCAAGCCATTCCTTTGCCACCTTATTCGGTGCCTGACTGTCAATATTTATTAAGCCAAAATTTTCTTTATAGACCGCAATCAGATCATAGGCTGTCTTTCGTGCCGGATTGTCTGCCACTTCCAGATAAACTTCCGCATCCGGAAGCAGCAGTTCCCGGCACCGCCCGGTATTCTTTACATGTACTGTCTGAATCTCATCGTCAATCTTAACATGGGCTATAAAACGATTCGGGCGGTCTACAAAGCTTCCTTTTACTACTTTTTTATATTTCAATATTCTGCCTCATTTCGTTTTTATAAGATATTCCATTTTTAAAAAGTCAGACGCATCTTGTTCCACACCACGTTTCCATGAGTAGATTCCGATACGCCTTCATTTTCAAAACCAAATTTCGCATAGTAATGTATCAGCTTATCCTTGCAGGTCAGCACCAGCCCTTTTCTTCCCTGGGCTTTTGCATCTGCAATAGCTCTTTTTAATAGCTGCTCTGCCAGACCGCATCTTCGATATGCCGGGATGGTATTCACACCGAAAATCATCTGCCAGTCACCCTGTTCCTCATGCAGGTCTGCTTTTTCATACATTTCATCTGTAAGGTCTTTCTGATTACTCACCATGCCATCTACAAATGCCACCAGATGTCCCTCATTGAACATCAGCCAGAAATGGTCTTTATAATATTTTAGACGTTCTGCAAATTCTTCCCTTGTTGCTGCTTCTGCCGGCGGAAAACATTCTGTTTCCACTGCTGTAATTGCATCAATATCTTCCATCTGTGCGGTACGGATTGTCATTTTGAGTACTCCTTTTATAAGTTTTTATAACCTTTTATAACTTTTATATTCTTTTATAAGTCTTTATAACTTTTTATAACTTCTCATATTCACTGCAATTGTACCATAATTTTTTCTTAAATCAACGCGAACTTCTCCCGTTGTTATAATGCTTTCCAAATACATCGGATAAGAATATATTTTTTCACTATTCGCATAAGCTACAAGAAAAGCACAGCAGCCTTGCCCTCCTCAGGCACATCCTGTTGTGCTTTTCTATAATATTTCCGTAAATACTTTTATTCCTTTGCCGGCACCAGACGGATATTCACTCCACTTACCTTTAAATCCACACCATCACTGAATTCCACATTTTTCACTTCAGAAGTATAAAGACCATTTCCGTCATCCACACCAAATATCTCATTCATTCCACCGTCAAGCAGATTGGATGAACTGACATTTCCGGTTCCGTCCACCGCTGTCACCGTATAGGTTCCTGCCGGAAAATCTGTTCCTGCGGTATAGTTTCCACTGCCTAATTCTACCGCCTGAGATTCATCATATTCTCTTCCGGTCATGCCACCAGTCACTTCTGTATAGCTGACCTGTACAACTACATCTCCGGAAATATGAAATACTACATTTTCTTTCATCTTAAGTCCGTTAAAGGATGATTCGTAAAGATCATTTCCATCATCCACGCCGAACATCTCATTGACTCCACCCTTCAGAAGATTGGAGCTGTTTATATTTCCATTTCCACTGACTGCGGTAAGGTTACATTTTCCAACCGGCAAATCAATACCTGCGGTGTAATAACCTGCTCCAAGGGTATATTCTGTTTCTACAGCGGATAAATCTTCTTCCGGTTCTGCATCTTTTGCATCGGAGTCCTTTGTCTTTGCGTCTTTGTTATCCGTCTGCTCTGTACCGGCAACAGAATTCTTTTTCGAATCCTTTTTGTCACTTCCGCTGCCGCCTGCTGCAATTGCAAATACAACTACTACAATAATTACCCAAAACCACCATTTCTTATAAATCGGTTTCTTTACTTTTTCCATTTTCTTGCCTCCCGGTTTTTCATCATTCTTAAGTATGAAATCATCATATACGAGTCGGAAGGCTTTGTGGTATGCCGGCAGCATACATTTTCAGCCGTGTTCAAAATCGGAGGCATCTTTCATAGCCCGATAACTTTCGATATTTTCTATTTCAGCGGCAGACCAAGTAAGGTTATTTTTACATAGTTTTCCAGCTTCATGCCAAAATAAAAGATAGTAAGTGCCAGTATAATCCGGATTATAATCCGTACCGGCTTCTGCAGGGAGCGGATTCCCGGCACTTTGGTGTCCCACAAAAGGAAATTAAATCCAACCCCGCAGGATATCCACGCATAGATGAATACCGCAATTGCTTCCAGGCAAAAAGTCAATGGAGTCTTACCATACAGCATCAGAAACTGTATGCTTCCCACAATCAGAAATAGATATACAAAAACTGCCACTATCTCTTTCCAGACAACTCCGGTCCGGAATCCCGGAAGAATCGTTTTCTTTTTTACAGCACCAGGATTTTCTAATTTTAATGCCTCCCGAAGTTCCCCGGCATTCTGATAGCGGTTCTGCGGGTCAATCTCTATACATCTTTTTATCACATTACAAAATGGTTTCCGGGCAGTCAGATGCACATTGGGCAGTGTCCCCTCCAGCATCACATTCATAAGAACGCCCAGTGCATAAATATCTGCGGTTGCATCTGTCTGAAGGAAGCCATACTGCTCCGGAGATGCAAATCCTACGGTTCCAAGAATTGTCGTGTCTGCATTCTGATTTCGCTTACGTCTCCTTGCAATATCAAAATCCAGTAATTTTACAACTCCATCCGTAGAAATGAGAACATTTTTCGGAGAAATATCACGGTGTACGATTCCCTGTGCATGAATCTGCTCCAATGCTTCCAGTAACTGTCGGATATAATATTTTACAAGCTCCGGCGGCATAACGCCCTGCCGGTGCAGCTTCTCATCCAGTGTCTCACCGCTGATATATTCTTCTGTTACCATGCCGATGTCCTGCTGCTCTTCACAGCTTATAATCTTTGCAAGATGTGGACTCTCTAATTGCTGCAGTTTCCGGTAAACCGGAATACTGTCTTTTTGTATTGCTTTTTGAACCAGAATCTTTCCTGTGGCAGCATCCTGTATCAACCGGGTCTGATAGGGCGGCTGGCCCCCCAGTACGGTAAGCGGTATCTGCCGCTGCCGCCGAAAATCCTGATATAATTTTTCACTCATTTGTTATCACTTTTTCCTTTTCTACTTGAATTTTCATTCCCACAATTCTATGATAATCAATATCACTATAGCAGAAATGAGAGGATTCGCCAAATGAAAAAATCAACCCAGGAACTTTTAGATATTTTGAAAAACACACCTGCTTTCTCCAACTATGCAGAGCAGGAGGAAGCTGAGCTGATCGAGGTCTCACTTTCGGATTATCTGAACCGGTTGATTCAGGCAAAAAATCAAGACCTGCCTTCTCTCATCCGAAAAAGCGGTCTTGACCGTACTTACTGTTATCAGATTTTTGATGGGCGCAAACGTCCTTCCCGTGACAAAGTGCTCGCCCTCTGCTTTGCCATGGACCTATCCTTTACGGAAGTGCAGCAGCTTTTAAAAGCTACCGGCTATCCGATTCTCTATGCCCGCATGGAGCGGGACAGTGCGATTATTTTCTGCCTGCAAAGAAACTGTGCTCTTTCCGATGCCAATGAGCTGCTCTATGAACTAGGGTACGAAGGGCTGGCATAGAAATTATTTTATATAACAGTTCCCAATCAGCCGGAATACCTGCTCTGCCGTATAGCTCATATTCTCATATGCCACAGTCTTCTGCATGGCTTCTTCCAATGTCATCACACCTGGTAAAATTGGAAATGCTCCATCTACAAGCTGCATTTCATCCTGCACTTTCCGGACGCCCTGTGGTTCAATGCTGCCGGCAAATACCAGTACCATGCAGTCCTTTTCTTTTGCCCGCTTTGCAATTCCAACCGGCGCTTTTCCCATAGCAGTCTGTCCGTCAAATCTTCCTTCTCCGGTCACTACGATATCAGCTTCACTTAATTCTTTCTCCGGCAATACCGCATCTAATACTATCTCTACGCCCGGACGTAAATCCCCGCCCAGATAAGATGCAAATGCGAAGCCCAGTCCGCCTGCTGCTCCGGCTCCCGGCATGTTCCGGTTGTCTACGCCTAAAGCCTTTTCTGTTACATCAGCAAAATGAGCTAATGCCGCATCCAGTTTTACTACCATGGTCTCGTCTGCGCCCTTCTGTGGTGCAAACACAGCACTGGCTCCTGTTGTGCCACATAATGGATTGGTCACATCACAGGCTATTTCAAAAGTACATTCTTTTAGCCTCTTATCCAACGCCTCCGTATCTATCGTTTCCAGGTCTTTCAGTTCTGTTGCTCCAAATCCTATTTCGATTCCATCTTTTTTATAAAAATGACACACCAAAGCCTGCAGCATTCCGACACCGCCATCATTGGTGGCACTGCCGCCAATTCCAACGATAAACTTACGGCAGCCTCTATCCATGGCATGGCTTATCAGTTCCCCCACACCATAAGTAGTGGTTTCCATTGGATTTCGTTTATCCACCGGCACCAGTGGCAGTCCGGCGGCTTCTGCCATTTCAATGACTGCTGTTTTATCCGGCAGGATACCATACGCTGCCTCGACCTTCTGTCCAAGGGGACCTGTTACCGCTACCTTTTCCAGACTGCCTTGCAATCCGGTGGTCAGGGCTGTTACTGTTCCTTCTCCACCATCTGCAACCGGCTTTATCATAACTTCTGCTGTTGGTATTGCTTTTTTAATACCATCTTCCACTGCTTTTCCTGCCTCTAAGGAACTTAAGCTGCCTTTTAATGAATCTATTGCTACGATTACCTTCATTGGATTTTCCTCGTTTGTTTATTCTACCACCTGTATAAAAGCTTAAAAGAATCTCTAACTCGAAAGGGAAACTCCGGCCTATTAAGCCAGAGCTTCCCTTCCTGTATCTGCATCAGTTCTTCGAACCTTACATTATTCTTCTGTAGAAGCAGTTACTTCTTCTTTTGCTTCTGTCTCTTCGATTTCATCTGTCACAGGCGCCTCATCGAATCCGTCAAAATCATCAAAGGAGAGTTCTTCCTCTTCGTTTACATCTGTGTTCAGTTTGATGTTACGATAACGCTTCATACCAGTACCAGCCGGAATCAGCTTACCGATAATTACGTTCTCTTTCAGACCAATCAATGGGTCAATCTTGCCCTTGATAGCTGCTTCTGTCAGAACCTTAGTTGTCTCCTGGAAGGATGCTGCTGATAAGAAGGAGTTGGTTGCCAAAGATGCTTTGGTAATACCAAGTAATACCTGTTTACCTTCTGCCGGCTCTTTGCCTTCTTCCTCTAACTGCTCATTCATCTCTTCGTAATCCAGATTATCTACTAATGTTCCTGGCAGGAACTCAGAATCTCCGTTATTTTCAATGCGAATCTTCTTTAACATCTGACGTACGATAACCTCGATATGCTTATCGTTAATTTCAACACCCTGCAGACGATATACACGCTGTACTTCCTGAATCAGGTAATCCTGTACGGCACGTACGCCCTTAATCTTAAGGATATCGTGCGGATTTACAGAACCTTCGGTCAGCTCATCACCAGCCTCTAATACTGCTCCATCCATAATCTTAATTCTGGAACCGTAAGGAATCAGATAAGTCTTAGCCTCACCTGTTTCATTGTTTGTTACAATGATCTCACGTTTCTTCTTGGTATCTTTAATGGTTGCAACACCACCAAATTCTGTGATAATTGCAAGTCCCTTAGGCTTTCTTGCCTCAAACAACTCCTCGACACGAGGAAGACCCTGTGTAATATCGTCACCGGCAACACCACCGTTGTGGAATGTTCTCATGGTAAGCTGTGTACCAGGTTCTCCGATAGACTGAGCTGCGATAATACCAACCGCTTCACCAACCTGTACCGCCTGACCGGTAGCCATATTGCTTCCGTAACATTTTGCACAAACTCCAATGTGGGAACGGCAGGTAAGAATCGTACGGATTTTAACCTTGGTTAATGGTTCTCCATTCTCATCTACACCCTTGCTCATAATTGCTGCAGCACGTTTTGGTGTAATCATATGGTTTGCTTTTACAAGCACATTACCATCTTTATCGCAAATTGTCTCACAGGAGAATCTTCCTGTAATACGCTCTTCAAGACTTTCGATTTCTTCTTTTCCATCCATAAATGCTTTGACATACATACCAGGAATCTCTCTTCCTGTGCCTGCGCAGCAATCAGATTCACGGACAATCAGGTCCTGTGATACGTCTACCAGACGTCTGGTTAAGTAACCGGAATCGGCGGTACGTAACGCAGTATCGGACATACCTTTTCGGGCTCCATGTGCGGACATGAAGTACTCCAATACTTCAAGACCTTCACGGAAGTTTGATTTGATAGGCAGCTCGATTGTTCTACCGGTTGTATCAGCCATCAAACCACGCATACCTGCTAACTGTTTAATCTGTTTATCAGAACCACGGGCTCCGGAATCTGCCATCATGAAGATGTTGTTGTATTTATCCAGACCGGAAAGCAGTGCTTCTGTCAGCTCATCATCAGTCTCTTTCCATGTTTCAACAACTTCTTTGTAACGCTCTTCCTCTGTAATAAGACCACGTTTGTACTGTCTTGAAATGCGATCTACCGTATCCTGAGCCTTTGCAATCATTTCCGGTTTCTGAGGCGGTACCGTCATATCTGAAATAGATACGGTCATAGCTGCTCTTGTAGAGTACTTGTAACCCATGGACTTAATATCGTCTAATACCTCAGCGGTCTTGGTTGCTCCGTGTGTATTAATAACTTTTTCCAGAATCTGTTTTAACTGCTTCTTTGCTACATGGAAATCGATTTCCAGTACCAGTTCATTTTCAGGCTTGCTTCTGTCTACGAAACCTAAATCCTGAGGAATGATTTCATTGAAGATAAATCTTCCCAGTGTGGACTCAACGACACCAGTCTTAACAGTTCCATCCGGCATGGTCTTATGAACACGCACATGGATTCTGGAATGTAAGGTCAGTGCCTGGTTCTCATATGCCAGAATTGCTTCGTTTACACTCTTATAGTATCCGCCTTCTCCTAAGGAACCTGGTCTTTCCTGTGTCAGATAGTAGATACCAAGAACCATATCCTGTGAAGGAACGGCTACAGGACCTCCATCAGAAGGTTTTAACAGGTTGTTCGGTGAAAGCAGCATGAAACGACATTCTGCCTGTGCTTCCTGTGACAGTGGCAAATGGGCAGCCATCTGGTCTCCGTCGAAGTCGGCGTTGTATGCGGTACATACCAATGGGTGAAGCTTAATTGCTTTACCTTCTACCAGGATTGGCTCAAATGCCTGAATACCAAGTCTATGCAGTGTAGGAGCACGGTTCAGCATAACCGGATGCTCCTTGATGACATCTTCTAAGACATCCCAGACTTCCGACTGTAATCTTTCAACCATCTTCTTTGCACTCTTAATATTGTGTGCAGTTCCGTTTGCAACCAGCTCTTTCATAACAAACGGTTTAAACAGCTCGATTGCCATTTCTTTTGGCAGACCACACTGATAAATCTTAAGTTCCGGTCCTACGACGATAACGGAACGTCCAGAGTAGTCTACACGTTTTCCAAGAAGGTTCTGACGGAAACGTCCAGATTTACCTTTCAGCATATCGGACAAAGATTTCAGAGCACGGTTACCAGGTCCGGTTACCGGTCTTCCTCTTCTACCGTTGTCAATCAGGGCATCTACTGCTTCCTGCAGCATTCTCTTCTCGTTACGAACGATGATATCAGGTGCACCTAACTCTAATAATCTTCTCAGGCGGTTATTTCTATTGATAATTCTACGATATAAATCATTTAAATCGGATGTTGCAAAACGTCCGCCATCCAGCTGTACCATAGGTCGTAAGTCTGGTGGAATAACCGGGATAACGGTCATAATCATCCACTCCGGTTTATTTCCGGATTCACGGAAGGATTCTACAACTTCCAGTCTCTTGATGATTCTTGCACGTTTCTGGCCGGTAGCATCTTTTAATTCTGCTTTCAGCTCTGCTGCATCTTTCTCCAGGTCAATTGCCTGTAATAACTCAAGAATGGCTTCTGCACCCATTCCAACACGGAAAGAGCTGCCATATTTTTCCCTTGCATCCTGATATTCCTGCTCGGATAATACCTGCTTTACAGATAAATCTGTAGAACCTGCATCCAGTACGATATAGGAAGCAAAGTACAGAACCTTCTCCAATGTTCTTGGAGAAAGATCTAAGATTAATCCCATACGGGATGGAATTCCTTTGAAGTACCAGATATGGGATACCGGAGCTGCAAGCTCGATATGTCCCATACGCTCTCTACGAACGCTGGCTTTGGTGATTTCAACACCACAGCGGTCGCAGACAACACCTTTATAACGAATCTTTTTGTACTTACCACAATGACATTCCCAGTCTTTGCTCGGTCCAAAAATCTTCTCACAGAATAATCCGTCTTTTTCCGGTTTCAAAGTTCTATAGTTAATGGTCTCAGGTTTCTTAACTTCTCCTCTGGACCACTCTCTGATTTTCTCAGGTGATGCCAGACCAATCTGAATTGCATCAAACTGTATCGGCTGGTAAGTTTCCTGTTTTACTGTTCCTGGCATTAATGACACTCCCTTCCTATTTATTCTTCGTCAAGAACTTCATCGGCAGCATCGTCAAAATCGAAGCCTGCGTCATCATCCTCTTCCTCTTCTTCTACGTTGTTGAGTTCTCCACTCTCAGAATCAAATTCCTGTTTGGTAAAGCCCATCTTTCCGAAGGACTCGCTGTCTTCAAACGCGAAATCTTTATCGCCTGAGATAATGGAATTCAAATCTGTGTTACCATATTCGCTGGTCTCCATCAGTTCAACTTCGTTACGGTCTTCGTCTAATACTCTGACATCAAGACCAAGGGACTGAAGTTCTTTGAGAAGTACCTTGAAGGATTCTGGGATTCCCGGTTCAGGGATATTGTCACCCTTAATGATTGCTTCGTATGTCTTCACACGGCCAACCACGTCGTCGGACTTCACAGTCAGAATCTCCTGTAATGTGTAAGATGCACCATAAGCTTCCAGTGCCCAAACCTCCATCTCTCCGAAACGCTGTCCACCAAACTGAGCTTTACCACCCAGAGGCTGCTGCGTTACTAAGGAGTAAGGACCTGTAGAACGTGCATGAATCTTATCATCTACCAGATGATGCAGTTTCAGGTAATGCATGTGGCCAATGGTAACCGGTGAGTCAAATTCTTCTCCGGTACGTCCGTCACGAAGCTGAACCTTTCCGTCACGGGAAATCGGAACGCCCTTCCATAATTCTCTGTGGTCTCTGTTATCGGAAAGATACTGCATTACATCTTCACGCAATGTATCTTTATATTTTGCTTCAAATTCTTCCCAGGTGGAGTTGACATAATCATTTGCCAGTTCCAGGGTATCCTGAATATCAATCTCTCGTGCGCCGTCAAATACAGGAGTCTCAATGTTAAATCCAAGTGCTTTCGCTGCAAGACTTAAGTGAATCTCCAGGACCTGACCGATATTCATACGGGAAGGTACACCCAATGGGTTCAATACAATATCCAGTGGACGGCCGTTCGGCAGGAATGGCATATCTTCTACCGGAAGTACACGGGAAACAACACCCTTGTTACCATGACGTCCAGCCATCTTATCTCCAACGGAGATTTTTCTCTTCTGTGCAATGTAAATACGAACTGCCTGATTTACACCAGGGGATAATTCGTCACCATTTTCTCTTGTAAATACTTTCGCCTCTACAATGATACCATATTCACCATGTGGTACTTTTAAGGAAGTATCTCTTACTTCTCTTGCTTTCTCACCGAAGATGGCACGTAACAGTCTCTCTTCTGCGGTAAGCTCTGTCTCTCCCTTTGGAGTAACCTTACCTACCAGAATATCACCGGCACGAACTTCTGCACCGATACGGATGATTCCTCTTTCGTCAAGGTCTTTCAATGCATCATCGCCGACACCTGGAACGTCTCTTGTAATTTCTTCCGGTCCTAATTTGGTATCACGGGCTTCTGCTTCGTACTCTTCAATATGAACAGATGTATAAACATCATCCTGTACTAATCTTTCACTCAGAAGAACAGCATCCTCGTAGTTGTAACCTTCCCATGTCATGAATCCGATTAACGGGTTCTTTCCAAGAGCAAGCTCACCATTAGAGGTAGATGGTCCGTCAGCAATTACTTCGCCAGCTTCTACATGATCACCTTTGAACACGATTGGTCTCTGGTTGTAGCAGTTGGACTGGTTGCTTCGTGAGAACTTGGTCAGTTTGTATACGTCTCTTGTTCCATCATCATTCTTCACGGTAATCTGGTTTGACTCAGATTTCTCAATAGTACCGGATTTTTTTGCAACTACACATACACCGGAGTCTACTGCGGTCTTGGTTTCCATACCGGTTCCTACTACAGGAGCTTCTGTGGTAAGAAGAGGTACTGCCTGACGCTGCATGTTAGATCCCATCAGCGCACGGTTCGCATCATCGTTCTGCAAGAACGGAATCAATGCGGTAGCAACAGAGAATACCATCTTAGGAGATACGTCCATATAATCAAACATCTGCTTGTCATATTCCTGTGTCTCGTCTAAGTAACGGCCGGAAACGGAATTTCTTACGAAATGTCCTTCTTCATCCAGTTTTTCATTCGCCTGTGCTACATGGTAATTATCCTCTTCATCTGCGGTCATGTATACAACATCTTCTGTAACACGCGGATTCTTAGGATCTGTTTTATCAATCTTACGATATGGTGCCTCAATGAAACCATATTCGTTAATTCTTGCATAACATGCCAGTGAGTTGATAAGTCCGATGTTCGGTCCTTCAGGAGTCTCAATAGGGCACATTCTTCCGTAATGGGAGTAGTGTACGTCTCGAACCTCGAATCCGGCACGGTCTCTGGACAAACCACCTGGTCCTAATGCGGATAAACGTCTCTTATGTGTCAGCTCACCCAGCGGGTTGTTCTGATCCATGAACTGTGACAACTGGGAAGATCCGAAGAACTCTTTCACTGCTGCGGTTACCGGTTTGATATTAATCAGGCTCTGTGGAGAAATTCCTTCCTGATCCTGGGTGGTCATACGCTCACGAACCACACGTTCCATTCTGGAAAGTCCGATTCTGTACTGGTTCTGTAATAACTCACCTACGGCACGGATACGACGGTTGCCTAAGTGGTCAATATCGTCATCATTTCCAATGCCCCACTCCAAGTGCATATTGTAGTTAATGGATGCGAAAATATCTTCCTTGGTGATATGCTTCGGAACCAGTTCAGATACGTTTTTACGAATTGCTTCCTTGATATCTTCCAAGGATTCATTTTCATCCAGGATTTTCTTTAATGCCGGATAATATACCAGCTCAGTAATACCAACTTCCTTCGGTACTACATCAACATAGGTAGTGAGGTCTACCATCATATTAGAAAGAACTTTTTCATTTCTTTCTTCTGTAGCAATATATACTGCCGGAACAGCTGCGTTCTGAATCTCTTCTGCAAGCTCTCTGGTCAGCTCTGTTCCTTTTTCGATTACCTCTCCGGTAGTCTCAAGAACAACATCTTCAGCCAGCACTTTTCCGCGTAAACGGTTCTTAAATGCCAGCTTCTTGTTAAATTTATAACGGCCTACTTTTGCCAGGTCATAACGTCTTGGGTCGAAGAACATTGCGGTAATCAGGCTCTCTGCACTGTCAACAGAAAGAGGCTCGCCCGGACGAATCTTCTTATATAATTCCAGAAGACCTTCCTCGTAGCTTGTAGCAACGTCTTTTCCAAAAGATGCTAAAATCTTTGGCTCTTCACCAAATAAATCTATAATTTCCTGGTTGGTTCCCAGTCCTAATGCACGCAGTAATACTGTGATTGGCACTTTTCTGGTACGGTCAACACGTACATAGAAAATATCATTAGAGTCTGTTTCATACTCTAACCATGCTCCACGGTTCGGGATTACGGTACAGGAATAGAGTTCCTTACCTACTTTATCATGCGCAATGCCATAGTAAATACCAGGGGAACGAACCAACTGGCTTACGATAACACGCTCTGCTCCATTGATAACGAAGGTTCCTGTCTCTGTCATGAGAGGTAAATCGCCCATAAAAATCTCATGTTCATTAATTTCATCTGTTTCTTTGTTATACAGTCTGACTTTTACCTTCAAAGGAGCTGCATAAGTTGCGTCTCTCTGTTTACACTCCGGAATTGTATACTTCACATCATCCTCACATAATGTGAAATCCACAAATTCCAAGCTAAGATGTCCGCTATAATCCTCAATCGGAGAGATATCTGCAAACACTTCTTTCAGGCCCTCGTCTAAGAACCACTGATAAGAATCCTTCTGGACCTCAATCAGGTTTGGCATTTCCAATACCTCTTTTTGTCTTGAGTAACTCATACGTATGCCTTTTCCAGCCTTCACCGGACGTATTCTGTTTTTCTCCATTGACGTTTCACCTCTCGTTTTTTATTCTCAATCCACTAAATTTCAGCAAATTATATTCTTCGGGCTTCATTTCCTAAAAAAGGATATAGTAAAGCCACCTCACCACAATAGTGCAACGTATATGATACCACAAGTAGTTTTCTAAAGTCAAGCATTATTTTCGCACAATATGCATATATTTTTCAATATTGGGGAATAATTTTCATCCTCGCAGTGATGCAGCCTGCCATCTGCGTTTTTTATAGCTGCCTAACATCAGAAAAAGCAGCCATGAAATGCTTTTTTCTTTGCATCCCATAGTTGCTTTTTTCTTTATTTTTCTATTCTATTACATATTTCATTATCTATTTTATTGCTTCCGGTTTTATTTTAAGTCCACATCCAGTTCTGCAATACTTTCACCTGCACCATTTTTGTTGGTTACGGATATATGGATTGTACTCTCTCCATTATAAAGCAGCATAATCCGTTCACTCTGGCTTCCATCCTCATTTGGGGTAAACCGGCCGCCTAACCACCACATTGCATTGCCTGCTTCGTCGGTAATAAATATATCCGGGTCATTATGTGGGTCATTGTACGGTGCGCCGGTAATATCCGGGAGCTGCATGTCAACGATCAAGACGGCACCGGTTTTGATCACCTGACTTACTACAACACCATTGTCTTCTTTATTTACAGCGATGGTCTCATTCTTGGAAGTATCCACATGCACCGGGAAGGAGAGCTGCCAGTCTCCGCTTACTTTTGTGGTGGTCTGATATTCTCCATTTTCATCCCATGCATCGGAAAGATAGCCTTCCAAGGTGTCTATGCTCCAGGTTACGGTAAAATCTTTCAAGTCCGAAATATCAATCGGATTATCATTTTCATCAGTCAATGTTGATAAATCAATTTGTTCCATCTTCACATAGCTTCCGTCCTCTGCTTTTTCAAAAGGCTGCCCGATTGCCGACTGAATCAGGGTTTCATTGATAGAAACATTTTCCATCACCTTATCACGCTGCGGTCCCATTATCCAGTCCGATTCATTCAGTTCTGCATTGTCTGTGTTAAGGGTGGTTGTGTAGTAAAGCAGGTAACCATCGCAATACACATCCGAAACGCTTATCTTTACTCCACTCCGGTCTGTTTCCAGCACACACTGGTCATCCGAAACCAATTCCGTGGACTCTTTTCCAATAGTAGAATAGATATCAGAAAGTTCCTTTTCATCTTTATCTCCCTGTGTTGCGCCAATCAGTTTTCCGATTGTGTTGCTGTAGATGCTGTCTGCCAGTGCAGAATTAGAAAATCCCGCCACTCCCACTGCGACCGCGCAGGCTGCTGCCATTCCTGCCGCAATTTTTCTTATATTTTTATTTTTCTTATTCCTTGTTTCCATGTTCATACGTTTTACCTCCATCCGGATTCTCGTTTTATACCGTTCCTTTTCTTCGGAGGATAACTCTTCTACTTCATATTCCTTCAAATCAATTTCCGCATCATTTAACATTTCATAGATTTTATCGTCTTTCATCTCTTCATGCCTCCTTCTGTTTCAAATACATGTTTCTCATTTTCCGCTTTCCTCTGGATACCCGGTTGTAAATGACATCTCTCGGAAGTCCGGTATCTTCGCTTATCTGCTCTACAGATTCTTCCTCTACAAATAATTTCATAAATATTTTCCGGTCAAGGGGTTTCAGGCACAAAAGCAATTGTTCTACTTCACGGCTTAATTCCCCTTCTATCAGTTGTTCTAACATCCTGTCATTTTCCGCCGCTGTCACATCATCCATACAAAGCTGTTCCAAGTCCCGCTTATATTTTCTAAGATAGTCAATTGCTTCATACCGGGCAATAGCTGCCGCCCAGTTTTTGAAGTTGTTCTTCTTATCATCAAAGGATGCTGCGTGTTCCCAGATGGAAAGCAGCACATCGTTCATGCATTCTTCCTGTTTGTGTGGCATGGTAAATAAGTGTTTCCGGATGACCGCCTTAAGCAATCCACCATACATATCTATGACATAAATCAATGCTTCTTCATTATGCAATTGTAATTGCTGAATATAATTCTTCTCTGTTATCTTCATTGTTATCCTGCCTTTTGCTTCATGCACCATGGTTTGCATTTTTGCAGCTACACTTATTATTACGAATCTGATGTCTTAAATCTATCACTTTTATAAAAATATTTTCTATAAAGCAAAGAACCTTCCAGCATTTCTGCCGGAAGGTTCTTCTTGTTGATGTCTCATTCTACTGGAAGCTGTCCCAGTCTTTCTGCATAAACAAATATGTAATTAATGGGCACAATACTGCGCTGATGATACTTTTTACGACTCCAACCCCGCCAAAGATGTTGATTACCAGACCGATTGCTGCACATGCAATCATCAGATAGAATCCAACCTTCTTCTGTGCAAACAAAATCAGACCGGCACCTACGATAATAAGCACTTCTGCAATGAGGCTGACAATCAGCAGTGGCTGAATGAGCATTAACGGAATCATCATTACTCCGGAAATGATATTGATTACAAATACAATCCAGAGCCATACCTTAAGTCCTGTGTTCATAACTAATCTCCTGTTCTTATATTGTTTTCAAGTTACGCTACTATTATTACATATTTCCTTTTTTCGTCAATAGGTCTAAAGTCCTATAAACTACAAGAAAATCGGATCCATATTTCTATGAATCCGATTCCTATCATTTCTAATTCAGTTGTGAATCAAAAATTATTTTAATGTTACTTTAGCACCTTCAGCTTCTAATTTAGCTTTGATGTCATCAGCTGTAGCTTTGTCAGCCTGCTCTTTAACGATCTTAGGAGCGCCATCTACTAAGTCTTTAGCTTCTTTTAAGCCTAAGCCAGTAGCTTCACGAACTACTTTGATAACCTTAACTTTGTTTGGTCCAACTTCTGTTAACTCTACGTCAAACTCAGTCTTCTCTTCTGCTGCTGCTGCGTCCCCACCTGCTGCTGCAACTACAACGCCTGCTGCTGCGGATACACCGAACTCTTCTTCACAAGCTTTTACTAATTCATTTAACTCTAATACGCTTAACTCTTTGATAGCGTCAATCATCTCAGCTGTTGTTAATTTAGCCATTTTAATTTACCTCCGTTTTTGGTTTTGTTTTCAATAAATTGATTGGTTTGCAGATTATTCTGCTGCTGGAGTTTCCTCTGCAGGAGCTTCTACTGGAGCTTCTTCTGCAGGTGCTGCCTCTTCTGCCTTAACTTCTACGTCTGCTGCGCCGCCTTTTTCAGCGATCTGATTAATAACACGAGCGAAGTTTGTAATAGGAGACTGAATACTTCCAAGGAATTTGGAAAGTAATTCTTCTCTGGATGGGATTGTAGCGATTGCTTTCATTCCATCTGCATCATAGAAGGTTCCTTCTACTACGCCGGCTTTAATCTCAAGTGCAGGAGCTGTCTTTGCAAATTTAGCAATTACTCTTGCAGGTGCTGTTGCATCTGT
This sequence comes from Roseburia sp. CLA-AA-H209, assembly GCF_020687575.1. Classification (NCBI taxonomy): domain Bacteria; kingdom Bacillati; phylum Bacillota; class Clostridia; order Lachnospirales; family Lachnospiraceae; genus Roseburia; species Roseburia sp. CLA-AA-H209. The sequence continues at coordinate 125,856 of NZ_JAJEQU010000004.1, read as the reverse complement.
TGTTGAAATTGCGAATGCGTTTGGTCCTTCCAATACGTCGGAAAGGCTTTCGAAATCAGTTCCTTTGATTGCAAAATTAACTAATGTATTCTTATATACTTTATAAGCAACACCAGCTTCTCTTAACTGCTTACGCAGCTGAGTATCTTCTGCAACGGTAAGTCCACGGTAGTCAACGACTACTACTGACTGTGCATCTTTAATCTGCTCAGAAATTTCCTGTACGATAGGCTGTTTAAGTTCTACTTTTGCCACGAATCGTGCACCTCCTTCTTTATTTTTCATCTTGCGAAAGACAGGTACATTACCTAAAAAATCCTCTCTGTGGAAGACAGAGAGGATTTGAAATCTCATTTACAAATACATAAGTATCTGCATTTCCTCGGTAGGTTCTCTACGGTTACGCCTTACGGCACCTACTGTCTTCGGCAATATGCTTTGCTATTATAGCAATTAATATCTTGGATGTCAATAACAAAAACTAAACAAGCTTCAGTGGGTTGATTTTTACACCCGGTCCCATGGTAGGAGCTACAGAAACGCTCTTCATGTACTGACCTTTTAATGTAGCCGGTTTTGCTTTGTTTACGGCATCAATAAGAGTCTGGAAGTTGTCCGCTAATTGTTCTTCACTAAAGGATGCTTTTCCAATTGGCACATGGATAATATTTGCTTTGTCTAATCTATACTCGATTTTTCCGGCTTTGATATCGTTTACTGCCTTGGTAACGTCCATAGTAACAGTTCCAGCTTTTGGGTTTGGCATTAAGCCCTTCGGTCCAAGTACACGACCAAGACGTCCAACAACACCCATCATATCAGGAGTTGCAACAACAACGTCGAAGTCAAGCCATCCTTCGTTCTGAATCTTCGGAATCAATTCCTCTCCACCAACGAAATCAGCACCTGCTGCCTGAGCCTCGTCTAATTTGGTTCCCTTTGCGAATACTAATACTTTTACAGCTTTACCAGTTCCGTGTGGTAATACAACTGCACCACGGATCTGCTGATCTGCGTGACGTCCGTCACATCCGGTACGAATGTGAACTTCGATAGTCTCATCAAATTTTGCAACGGCTGCTTTCTTTGCAAGTCCGATTGCTTCTGCCGGATCATATAAAGTTGCTCTATCAATTGATTTTGCAGCTTCTAAATATTTCTTTCCTCTTTTCATTCTAAATAACCTCCTGTGGTATTATCGGGAGTGGTACCCTCCCACGTTTCCATTTAGTCCTCTACTTCGATTCCCATACTTCTTGCTGTTCCTGCGATCATGCTCATTGCAGCTTCAACAGATGCAGCATTTAAGTCTGGCATTTTCAGCTCAGCGATTTCCTGAAGCTTAGCTTTAGAAATCTTTGCAACTTTTGTCTTGTTCGGAGTTGCAGATGCACTCTTTAAGTTGCAGGCCTTTTTCAGCAGTACTGCTGCTGGAGGAGTTTTTGTAATGAAGCTGAAGCTTCTGTCTGCGTAAACAGTGATAACTACAGGAACGATTGTATCTCCCATATCTGCTGTTTTTGCATTAAACTGTTTTGTGAATTCCACAATATTCACACCATGCTGACCTAAAGCAGGTCCAACAGGTGGTGCCGGAGTTGCTTTGCCGGCAGGAATCTGCAATTTGATATATCCTTCTACTTTCTTTGCCATTTGAGGTTGCCTCCTTTAATTCATCTTCTTTACATCTGAAAAACTAATCTCGACCGGAGTCTCCCGGCCAAATAAATCCACATTAATCGTACAAATCTGTTTTCCGTGATCCATACGCTGGATAACACCGATGGTGTCCTTCCACACACCACCGATTACAACGACGGTATCGCCTTCATCGAAATCTACGACAATGTTGTCTGACTTGATTCCCAGTGGTCTCATTTCAGCGTCAGTGAGTGGTACCGGCTTAGATCCCGGTCCAACAAATCCGGTTACGCCTCTGGTATTTCTTACCACATACCAGGTATCATCATTCATGACCATATTGATAAGCACATATCCCGGGAACATTTTCTTCTGAACCTGCTTTTTCGCACCGTTCTTAAGCTCGACAACATCCTGCATCGGTACTCTGACTTCGAGTATCTGCTCTTCTAAATGCCGGTTCTCGATTGCCTTATCGATGTTCGCTTTGACCTTATTCTCATAACCTGAATAGGTATGAACTACATACCAGTGTGCCTCTGCCATAATCACCTATGCCTCCATTATAAATTCACTAGAAAATTCACACCGTACTGGATGATTGTATCCAGAAGTGTAATTATCAGACCAAGTACAACTGACACAATAACAACTGCTGTTGTCTGACGGGCAAGTGATTCTTTTGTAGGCCAAATGATTTTTTTGAATTCAGCCTTAAGACCGGCGAACCAGCTCTCTTTTACTGCTGTGTTCTTGTTTTCGGTTTCTCCCATTTTGTCACTTCCTTTTCTTTTTGCTCATTGTCACGCATTCACAAATTATTTTGTTTCTTTGTGTAATGTATGAGTCTTGCAGAATCTACAATACTTCTTTGTCTCCATTCTGTCTGGATGAGCTTTCTTGTCTTTTGTCATGTTGTAATTACGCTGCTTGCATTCTGTGCATGCTAATGTAATCTTTGTGCGCACAACTTCCACCTCCATTACTTTCTTTGTGTTTTCTATGCCTATTTTTAGGCATAAAAAAAAGACTTACTTCCAAGCTAGTCTATGATAGCACAAACCACATGGAGCGTCAACTCTTTTTTCACATTCTCTGTAAACTTGTAATCCAGTACATATATTACCACAAAATCTAGCGTTTTTGCAACATTTTTTGTATATCTTGTAGATGACTTTTTCTTATTTTTATGCTATATTAGATATGTATAAATGGATTTTACTATACCCGGCATCAAGAAGATGCACATTTCATGGAAGAAAGGAGGGGGTTATTTATGGCATCTGCTATTCTTGATAATATGTATAACTATTATCTTACAACTTATGGCAAGTCTACCGTTTCCCGGTATGATTCCCACAAGAAGAGTGAGTTGCGCTCTGTTTACAATAATATTGTAAAAATCAATAAAGAATCCCCTCTTTACAAAATAAAAGATTCTGCTGATGCACAGAAGTTTGCTATCGATATCAAAGAGCATGCCCGTGATTTAAAAAATGTCATTGCTTCTTTATCCACCGGTGACAGTCTTGCAGAGGCTTTTCAGAAAAAAATTGCCGTCTCTGACCAGAATGATATCGTTGATGCAGATTATGTTGGAAACGGAGATTCCGACGAGAATACCAACAGCTTTCAGATGGAAATTAAGAAGCTTGCTTCTCCGCAGTTAAACTACGGTAATTACTTAAAGGATGACCAGCTTGCTTTTAAACCAGGCAGTTATTCCTTTGATCTGAATACCAGCAGTGCTTCCTATGAGTTCCAGTTCAATGTAAATCCAGATGATACCAACCGGAGTGTCCAGGATAAGCTGGCAAAGCTTTTCAATACTGCCAGCATTGGCATTCACGCAGATGTTAAAGAAGACGACTCCGGCCACAGTGCCCTGGTCTTAACTTCCAGAAAAACCGGTCTTAAGGATGACGAAGATTTTCTGTTCCAGATTCTGCCGGGAACTTCCAACGAATCCATACAGGCAATGGATAAGCTTGGTATTAACAAGGTTACGGATGCAGCTTCCAATTCCGTTTTTCTGTTAAACGGTATGGAACACAGTTCCTATTCCAATACATTTACCATCAACAATACTTTTGAAGTACACCTGAAAGCAGTCAGCCCGGAAGGCAGACCTGCTACCCTTGGTTTTAAAGCAAATGTGGATGCCGTTGCCGATAATATTCAGGAACTGGTGGATTCCTATAATTCCATGGTGGATACCGCTAATGAATACCGCGAGTCGCAGCCGACCAGCCAGAAGCTGCTTTCTGATATGAGCGGTGTTGCACAGCATTTTAAAAATGATTTTGAAGCCATCGGACTTATTATAAATTCTGATTCTACTATTTCCGTTGACCGGGATTTACTGGCGGACGCTGTCGAATCGGATGATGCCGCCGAGAGTTTCCATGTATTAAACCGCTTTAAGAATGCCTTAAGTGCAAAAGCCAACCAGGCTTCCTTAAATCCGATGCAGTACGTGGACAAAGTAATTGTTGCTTACAAGAACCCGGGCAAGAATTTTGCCACACCTTATATTACGTCTATGTACTCTGGTTTGATGCTGGATAAATATTTATAAGACCTGACTTTTACATGTGGGAAAAATCAGGTCTTATTTTTTTGCTGCCGGTGGCAGGTTATGTTCTTTATTTTGCGAAGCTGGTGCTTTGTGTATCTCTTCTACTCCTCCCCAATCTTTTCCAATATAAACTTCAGACGTTTCCGATAGCTGCAGCAGTTCTTCACTTTCTCATAACCGTTCTTTGCTATCTGCTGCCGTTCTTCCTCATGGGTAAGATAGTAGCTGCACTTTTCTACCAGTTCTGCTTCGGATTCAAAGCAAGCCAAATCTTTTCCAATTTCAAAATAATCCGGTAATTCTGCCTGATAATTGGTCAACAGGAATCCACCTGCACCAAGTACATCAAAAATCCGTAGAGGCAGCCCGCTCTTGATATTCGGAATCGTAAAATTAAGATTGATTTTCGAATAGCGGAATACCTTCGGCATCTCCGACCAATAATCTACTGAGCCGCAATTCTTTACCCGAAGCAAAGTATCTCCGCCTGTATTTGTATAAAGGTTTACCGGGAATTTAGCCACCAGTGCCAGCAATGCACGCTGCCGCTGCAAAGAAGCAGTTTTAAATCCAAGCACCGTTGTTGCAAATACCAGCCCCAGATCAGAAAAAGAATCCTTCGATTTCTTCAGTTCAAAATATTCCGATACACGCTCTAAGATATCCGCAGTCAACATCGGTTCGATTATATTGCCGCCGCTGATATTAAGCTGTGCCTCCATGACAGCATCAAAATAACCCCGCAAATATTCCGGGAACCTTGTTTCCAGTTCATCATAGCTGTTCTTCTCATATAAATTTCCTACAAAAGAAATCCCGCCTGCAAAATCCCGCACCGAATGTTTTGAGGCATTCCCACTATCTGTTTCTGCCAACTGCATTTTATCCATAGTATCCTGTGCAAATAGCTCATCCAGCCGGTCCGTATCCACTGCCAGCGGCAGATGCCAGATATGTTTTACGCCCATTCCCTTGAATTCCAGATAATTGGTCTTATCAAAGAGGAAGAAATAATTGCAGTCCAAGAATACATTCTTGTGATACATGCTAAGCAGCGGGCTGTCACAGCTCCAGGATACATACTTTATCCCCATCTGCTGACATACTCCGGAAATCACTGCAAAATAATTCACCGTAAAGACAAAGTCATAGTTTTTCTGCTGCAAGATGCCATGCAAACGTGCCGCAAACACTCCATCCTCATCATAGCTTTCCAGTTCCTGCTCAATTACATCCACCTGATGTTCCATGGATTGGAATGTTGCAATGATGTCTATGTAGTTGTAGGAATTCCAGCGATAAACCAAAATATTCATGGGTGACTCCTTTGCTATCTTATAGTCTTCCTTCTCTGATAATTCTTACTGTATGTGCCGTACCTTCTTCTCCACCAAAAAGTCCCTGCCAGCCCAGCAACTCCAGCTTTTCCCCATTCAGGCTGGAATTATCCATGGGATTAAATGCTTGTCGTTCTTCTTCTTTGGGAATTTGAAGCTGCACCTTAACTCCAGCTTCCTTTGCCAATTGCTCTGCCAGCTCTTTTACAGACATAATGGAATTTCTATTTGAAATATTATATGCCAGTTCCTTTTTTCCTTTTAAAAGTAAAAATAAAATTGCTGATGCACAATCCAACGCATAGCAATAGGACCTTATCTGCGTACCATTACTTTTCATAATAAGATTTTTGCCATCTGCTGCATCATATGCAAACATGGAAGATACACGATTATCCTCTCTCCGAGCTGTAGGTCCATAAATATGTCCTGGACGTGCAACTGTAACATGAAGATCATATTCTTTTGCATAACTGATGCACATTGTCTCTGCTGCACGTTTTCCCATAGAGTAAGAAGATCTCGGATTCAGCAAATCTATATATCCATATTCCGACTCTTCCAATGGATTTTCACCTGCATGTTTTCCATACACTTCACTGGAAGAAATAAATACCATCCGCTGAATCTTCTGTTCCACTCCATACTTTAATATCTGATCTGTTCCATATAATGCTACCCGCATCGTTTCTACCGGACTTTGAGTAAACATTTTCGGATAGGCAATTCCTGCACCATGAATAATATAGTTCACCGGGCATTCAAATTTAATTTTTCCAGTAGCTTCATATGGAACAATATGGAACCAGGCTGCTTTTTCATAAGGCTCAAATTTTTCTTCTATCTGTTTCTCATTTCTACCGGCTGCATATAGTTCAACCGGCACATTTCTATCCTTGTTGTACCAGATTAATAAATCTGCAATCGCAGCACCAATCAATCCAGTTGCACCAGTCAGCAATACTTTTTTTCCTTCTAACGCCTTTAAGATATCATTGGCTGACTCAATTGTTTTTTGCAAATCTTTCCGATATGTCTCGCTGTTATATCTGCTCATTTTGCCTTCCTACTTTAACCACTCTGACCGTTTCGCCAGCAGCAGTGCCTTAAATATATCAACATCATCCACTGTTGTAATTTTTATATTCTTCTCTGAGCCCATGGAAAAATGCACCTGTTTTCCCAGTTCTATCATCAATGTACAGGAAGCCACCGAATTAGTTATTCCTGCTTTTTCTGCTTCTCGATGCAATTGGCAGATATCCCCTAATTTAAATCCATGCGGAGTTTGTGTCCGCTTTAATTTTTCCCTTGGATAACTTCCCGTAGATACCATGCCATCTTCTGTTTCAAGCATTGCCTCTGCACATGGAATAACCGGAATTGCATTTCCGAACTGTTTTGTCTTCACAATGCAGTCTAATATAATATCTGCCGATACCATTGGTCTGTTCGCATCATGTATCAATATAATATCATCTTTCTCATATTCTTTTTCCAATGCATAAATTCCATTTCGGATAGATGCCTGTCCGCAGTCTCCACCCGGGAAAATATGTTGTAATTTAGTTATATTAAATTGTCTGGCATATGCTTCTAATACATGTTCCCATCCTTCCAAACACACTACCGCAATAACATCTATTTCAACATGTTTCTGAAATGCCTCTAATGTATATACAATAACAGGTTTTTCATTTACCGTAAGAAACTGCTTCGGAATATCCTGTTTCATTCTTGTACCTGCACCACCTGCAATCAATAATGCAATATTCATTTGTTTTCCTCCCTCACATAATAACCCAGTCGATTTAATTCTTCTTTTGAGAAAATATCTTCCGGCTCTAGCAGTTGAATTTTGGATACACTTAAATGTGCCTTTCGTTCTTCTTTTGGAGGAAGTTTCCTGTAATCTCCATATAATTCCCTCAGATAATTATCATATTCCTTAAACACCCGGAAAGAATATCCTTCAAATTGCATATCCATCATTTCATCAAAGCACTCTGCCGGCATACCATATTTTCCATGCGGATAAGGATATGTCATATGACTGACCAATGTTGTCCTTTTCCTGTTACACCTTCCGGCAATTCGATTCCGCCAGGAAAATATGGTATCTCTTGGAACTACACGATATAAACAGCCAAACCACTTCCTTTTCAATCCGGAAGAAGCTGCCTTCATCCCCAATTCAGAATACAACAGTTTACGAATTACATAGCATGCCATATAATGCAGCCTTCTTAAAATATATCCATCCGGAACATTATCAACTACAAATATGTCAAGAAAAATTCCTCTTGTGCTCTGCATATGTTCCTGTCCCAGCCGGACAAATTCTGTTCCCTTACGCCGCAGCTTTGCATAGCCCCAGCGATAGTTCTTATCTGTCCGGTATTCCTGCAAAGTAAAACGTTTCTGATCCAGTTCTCTTTTACACGCTTTATAAAATCTCTGATATTCTTTTCTTCGCATAATGACATCTACATCATCATCCCATGGAATAAATCCTCCATGACGCACTGCCCCAAGCAGGCTTCCTCCGTCCAGCGAATATGCAATCTGATATTTCCGGCAGATACGGTCTACTTCTATCAGCATCTCCAATAAATTCAACTGCAACTTACGCAGTTCCTGATCCGATAATATGATTTCAGTGTTGTTCTGTTCTACTGTATCTTTCTTACGACCGTTCAACTTCAAGAAATGCCTCCCAAAACTGTTTCATGTATTTTTTTGCTCCGGTGGAAATCCGTATCCATCCACTCAATACACCCTTCTTATAATCCCGAATCCAGATTCCTTTTTCTTTTAATTCTGCCACAACCTCTGCCGATGGTTTTACCGGCTTCACCAGAATATAGTTCCCCTCTCCGGCATAACAGGTATACTCTTTCTTTTCCAGTTTCTTTAACAGCCACTGTCTGCCTTCCCGCTCCTTTTTTTTCAGTTTCTTTTCCAAATCACTGTCCTGGATCACTTCCAGTGCAAACAGAATCGCAACATTATTTACATTAAAAGTTGACTCAGCATTTTCAATATAGGAAATAAGTTGCTCACATCCCGCAACATATCCGATTCGAAGTCCTGCCATGGAAAATAGTTTGGAAAATGTCCGAAGCACCATAAGATTGTCATATTTTTTAACCAAAGAAATAGCACTCTTTTTATAAAAATAATGATAGGCTTCATCAATCACTACGAACGCCCCCATCTCTTGCGCTTTTCTTATAATTTCTTCTATTTCATTGTCCTTATATACCGTTCCAATCGGGCTGTTGGGATTCAGCAATACAACAATATTGGTCTGAGTGTCTATTTCTTTACAAATGTCATTTACATCAACCGTAAAATCATCGTGATATTCTACCATCACATGCTGCATTCCAAACATTTTGGCATATATATCATACATTTCAAAGGTCGGTGCAACTGTAACAACTTTCCCACCTGCTTTTGCAAAACATTGGAATATCAGCCGCATTGCCTCATCTGACCCCGCCGTTACAGAAATATTTTCACAAAGCAATGCATCATGTTTCGCAATTGCTTCCATAAGTCTATCTTTCTGTGGATATGTTGCAAGATACTCCGGTGTGATTTTTTCCATCACCCGCCGAAACACTTTTTCCGGAAGTCCGCCCGGATTTTCATTCATATCCAGTCGAAGTACACCTTCCCGGTTATCATGAAATTTTACTCTGTATAAATCCTTAATATTTTCATTGATGTAATACATATGTATTTCCTCATTAAATTACATATTTTCCAGTTCATTACGAACATATTCCAATGACAGCAGTTTTTCCTTTACCTGCTCTACATTCAGAATCGTGGTATTATCCGATGTAAATTCTTCTAATTTTGCTTTCTCTACCTGACCCTTTTCATAGTACTGTTCGTAATTTAAATCTCTGTTATCCGCCGGAACACGATAGAAATTTCCAAGGTCAAATGCATGCATACATTCTTCTCTGGTCAAAAGAGTTTCATACTTTTTCTCGCCATGTCTTGTTCCGATATAATGAATTTCATTGGTATCATGGAAAAGTTCTCTTACGGCCTGTGCCAGAACTCCGATTGTACATGCCGGAGCCTTCTGCACCATAATGTCTCCAGGCTTTGCATTTTCAAACGCAAACATTACCAAATCCACAGCCTCATCCAAGCTCATTAAAAAACGTGTCATTTCAGGGTCTGTAACTGTAATCGGCTTTCCGCTCTTTATCTGATCGATAAACAGTGGAATAACAGAACCTCTGGAGCACATTACATTACCATAACGGGTTCCGCAGATTGTAGTCACATCTGTTGTTCTTGATTTTGCCACAAAAACACGTTCCATCATCGCCTTACTGATACCCATCGCATTAATCGGATATGCAGCCTTATCAGTAGAAAGACAAATTACCTTCTGCACATCCGCCTGAATTGCTGCTGTTAATACATTATCTGTACCAATTATATTGGTTCGAACCGCTTCCATCGGGAAAAATTCGCAGGACGGAACCTGTTTTAATGCAGCTGCACTAAATATGAAATCTACACCATGCATTGCATCCTGTACGCTTCGTATGTCACGAACATCTCCAATGTAGAATTTAATTTTTGTATTATTATACAACTTTCTCATATCATCCTGTTTTTTTTCATCTCGTGAAAAAATACGGATTTCTTTGATATCGGTATCTAAAAATCTTTTCAGAACTGCATTTCCAAAAGAACCGGTTCCACCTGTAATCATCAATGTTTTGTCTGTAAAGAATCCCATCTATCTAATCCTCCTGTTTCTTAGCTGCTCTGCTGTCTCTTTTGCAATATAAAGTGTATTTTCTATCGTAGACATATAATGAACATAGCCTTTTTTCTCCATCATCTGTGAAAATTCAGCTTCCCGTCCCCATACTTCTACGCAAATCAGCTTTACTCGAAAACGTTCTGTATCTAAAGCTTCCAATATTTCAAAGTCCATGCTTTCTGTATCAATGTCAATAATATCCGGGGCTTTGGTACAGTTTTCTTCCAGAATACGATTGATATTCATTACCGGAACATCCTTATAATTGTCTGCAAATCCTTCTCTTTCTGCAACCTCCTGGTTAAATGTATTATAACCTTTCAAGCTGGACTGATGATTCATATAATAGCGGAGAATTCCACCTTCGTCACCACTGGCTCCTGCCTCAACAATTTTATTCTTTGGTCGATATATCTGTGCCAGTTCACACATATTTCCATTCGGCTCTATTAATATGCCATTGGTATAACCTTTTTCATATAGAAGATAAGTATTATTTCTGACTACCGGATGGCAGACCCCGATGTCAACATATAGTGGATCCTTTATTCCCAGTGCCTCTATCAATTGTGTAAAAATAATATCTTCATTTGCAGTTGCATAAGAATGTAAATACGGTGCCTGTGGACAGTCAATTAACCGGGATGCAATAAAATCATACTCTTTGAGGTATTTTTCTATTTCCGGCATTATCTCCAGTTCAATATTCGGATATATAATAAAGCAGACCTTTTTCCCGACAAGATTCTTTAATATTTCCTGGGATTCCATCTTTATGCCACAGCGGATTTTCCCCCAGTTCTCTTTGGCTGCATCAATCATATAATCCAATTGATACAGGCTTAAATTATATCGTCTGTCATATTCATCCCTTCCGGCACCCCAGCCAACCAGATAGTCATAGGAAGTTCTCAATTCATTTATGTTGGTTTTACAGGTGTATCTCATGTGCTATTTCCTCCAGACCTTATCGTCAATAATGCGTGTATAGCTCTGAACAATTCTTATTACAGTTGAAGAAACATTTACGGCTTCATAATCCGGAACTGTTTCTCCAAAATCTCCCAGTTCAGCCATTCTCACAGCCATATCAACAGACTGTAACAAAGATTCTTCTGTAATCCCACCAATTACAAAACAGCCCTTGTCCAATGCTTCCGGCCGCTCGGTAGAAGTGCGGATACATACTGCCGGGAAATGACTGACCGCCGATTCTTCCGGCATAGTTCCACTATCTGATACCACACAAAAAGCATGTTTCATCAACGCACTATAATCGGTAAAATTAAATGGCGGCATTTTCCTTACCAGTGGATGGAACTGATAATTACGCTGTTCTACAAATTTGGCACTTCTTGGATGCAAAGAATAAATAACCGGCATCTGATATTTTTCTGCCATCTTATTTACCGCATTCATCAGACTTTCAAAATGTTTCTCATTATCAATATTTTCTTCTCTGTGTGCTGAAAGAACAATATAATTCTTTTCTGTCAGTCCAAGAGTGGTCAGCACATTGCTTTCCTCGATTTCTTTCTGATGTGCCAGAATCACCTCTTTCATCGGAGAACCGGTTACATAAATATGTTCTTTTCGAATTCCTTCTGAAATCAGATATCTTCTTGCATGTTCTGTATATGGAAGATTGACATCCGAAATATGATCTACAATACGTCGGTTAGTTTCCTCCGGAAGATTCTCATCAAAGCATCTGTTTCCCGCTTCCATATGAAAAATCGGAACCTTTAAACGTTTTGCAGAAATTGCAGTCAATGCAGAATTGGTATCCCCCAGTATCAGCAATGCATCCGGTTTTACCTTCTGCATCAGTTCATAGGATTTTGCAATAATATTTCCCATCGTTTCTCCCAGATTGTCTCCAACTACATTCAGATAATAATCCGGCTTTCTTAATTTTAAATCATCATAAAAAATATCATTTAACCTTGCGTCATAATTCTGACCGGTATGCACAAATATATGTTCAAAATACAAATCTGCTTTCTTTATAATTTCTGATAATCGAATCAATTCAGGTCTTGTTCCGGCAATTGTCATCACTTTCAATTTTTTCATTATGCTATACTCCTTTATACTGTTGATAAAGCTGTGGATGTTTCTGTATCCATTCTGCCATTTCTTCTACCATCTTTTCATAAGACGGCACTTCAAAAATTTCATCCTGCGTATTAACCAATGACTTATTATTAACAATACTACAATTTTCTTTTATTTCAATCTTCTTTTCTCTGCAATATTGATTAAACAATCCTAATAATGCATACTTACTGATTTCTTCATTATTTACCAGATGGTAAAGTCCTTTTTGATTCTTCTTTCCATCTGCTTCAATTGCTTTTGCCAGCTGTAAGGTTGTAACACCGGACCAGATTACATTTTTATATCCGCTCACAGAATTTCTCTGCGACATAAACCAGTGAAAAAGTCCGATTCCATTTTCCTTTAATTCCGGTCCTACAATCGAAGTCCTGATTGTAAGATTACGGTTATCAAAAACTTCTCCCAATGCCTTAGAACGTCCATAATAGGATGTTGCATCCGGCAGATCTTCTTCTGTATACTTTCCTTTTGTACCTTCAAAGACACAATCTGTACTGATATGTATCAGCTTACTTTTTGTATTCTCTAACTTTTCTGCCAGAAAATGTGGGAATACGCTATTTAAATAAATTCCATCCGAAAGTTTCTTATCTACTGCCGTATTCAATACTCCAATACAATTTACCACCACATCAAAATCATCAGCTGTAATTGCATCCAAAAGCTCGTCTTTCCTGCAGGCATCACCTATGATTGTCTTACATATCGCACTTTCTTTTTTTGCAAATCCTGTTACATCATGTTTTTGTTCCAGCAGGTACTGTGCCACCATATGTCCTGCCATTCCATTCACTCCAAGGATTAAATATTTCACGTCAGTCTTCCTCCGATGCATCCATTATTTCATTACAAACATAATCAAAAATTCCTTTTCCAGCACTTCCATCATTCCGTGCAAAAGTATCCAGTACCGCATTTTTTCTCTGCTTTGCATAAATGTCTTTCTTATTACTTACCAAATCTGCAAAATAAGAAAATCCAAACAGTGAAGAACGGTAAATATATTCTTTTTCTCCTTTACATTCCAGAATTTGAGACACCAGTTCTTCTGTATGCTGCGTCTGAAAACATTCTTTTTTCAGACTGTTATCTTTCGTATCCAGCACATAGAAATCCGTAAGCATAAATGGTGGAAAATATATTTTATCTTCTACTGCAACCGCCTCTGAAAATGGCTGTTCATGCTGTCTTAAATATTCTATCACTTCAATATGGTCTATATCAATTCGAGTTGGTTTTCCATTTTTCTCTATTTTAATAAAATATGGGACATTTCTTGGTATCAGCCATAAATTCTCTTTCTGCAGTACCATCCGATAAAACAGAAATGTCTTATCCTTGTCTTCCATTGGTATAAATTCATCATATTCAATCTTATTTAACTGCCTAAAATCCTTACTACATTGCAGCAAATATTGTCCATCTGCTGGAAGTATCCACAGCTTATCATCCCAGAATATGCACTGCATGAATCCACCATCTATTTTTTCCAGTTTATGACTGATAACCTCTTCTCTCGTAATTTCCAATATCCGGTTTTCTGTCCGTATCGGAATATACAACTTTTCATTATTGATACAGCTTTGACCATAATAAAAGCTTCTCTGGTTATCGTTATATTCCGGAAGCTCTCTTTTCTTTATTTCTTCTGTCTCAAGATTTAAAACAAGCACCGGATCTCCAGAAAAAAGTGGTGTAATTACCAGTTTATTCTCCTGTCTTATTGCTGAAACACATTTTAAATCATCTTCTTTTCTGTAATAGTTTGGAAGATAATGTACTTCTTTTGTTTTTTTATCAACAACTGCGATATGTCTGGCAAAATTGGGCAGCATAAATATCTTCTCTTCTGTAGAAACCACATAACCATATGCATTTTCCTGCATACGATTTTCTTCTAAAATACTTCGTATATATTGTACCGTTTTCGTCTTCCGGTTGATTGCAAACAATGTATTGCAGGCTCTTCCTGTTCCATAACAGACTTCCTGCTCCAATTCCGTCAAATTCGCACAAGAGAACTGCTCTGCCGGTGTCACTTTAAGATTATCAACATCAGAATCCAGAAGATAAACCGGCTTTCCTGTGACTTTATACAAAGTCAGCAAAGAACCTCCATCGCCAAAGTATGCATCACTTACCGCTATTGCACAATGCATGTCCGGTGTATCATCATAAATCACATTCTCTATTTTTTTGAATTGCCGGATAACTGCCTCATATTTCTCATATATTTTCCGGTTCATTGCCAGTGCAGTGCTCTCACTTAATGGATGCGGTCTCCAAATCAGCACGATATCCTTGTGCTCTTCAAAGAACTCTGCAACCTTTCGCAAAAAAGTAAATGCTCCTGTCTTTTCATTGATAATCCGTGACACATGCGTATTCAAAAGAAATACTGTTTTTGTTCCAATTACTTTCTCCCACTGCATCGGAACTGTCACTCCATTTCTTCCTTTCAGAATCTTATCTATCTTCGGTGAACCCAAAGCAACCACTTTATCTGCCCCGACATATTTTGCATAGATTTCTCTCAATTTTTCAGACTGTACGAAAATCTTCCATGCATTTCTTACACCCGGCACAATACAATACGTCTCATTAAAACTGTTTTCATTTACGACATCATAGGGAACATAACACAAATGGCTGGTATATTTTATTAATTCACTGCTGTAAAACTGTTCCTCAACTCTGGTTACCCGGTTATATCCATCATAAGGATTATGTATAAAGATTACATCCGGTCGTTCCTCTTTAAGCTTATATTGATATGCATCTACAATGGGTAATCCTTCCGGGAATCGATTTCCTTCATATACTGCTGTTTTCTTTCCATCCTCCAAAAGGTAATAAGGAACTGGCATTACAGACACTCTACACTTTGAATTTTGTACGGCAGCCAAATATATGCTTTCCATAGAATCCCACATAGCTGCTTTATATGGCAGAAACAATATTTCATATTTTCTATACAGCAGATGCTTTACATAATAATCTTCTGCCTGCTCCAGCTTTTTTCCTGCTCTTTCATTTTCCACTGCTGCCTGAAGTCTGTTGTTTTTTTTCATGCTCTGAAACATCTGATATACAAGCTCACAATACTCTTCCAACATTCTGATAAAAGGTGCTGTCTGTCCCATATTCTGTTCCACATAATTTCCCAGTTCAATGATTGTGCCCTGATTTTCTTCCAGCAGAGCAAAGACTTCTTTCTCTGGCAGACTTTCCAATATATTATGCTGTTTTCGTATATTTTCAAGAATAGACTGTACTTTTTTTCTCTCAGACTGTTTCATAAATGCCTCCGTATAACCACTATTCTATCTGCTCTGCAACCTTCACTTTATTACAGTTTGCCTCTGACCAGCCTGCACATTTTTTACAAAAATCCACATAACCTTTTGTAGTATATTTCAGTAGGAATTCAAGTAACTCCGTTTTTCGGACTTCTGAATAATCTTTAAGGTCAAAGTAATCATTTTCTGTTTCTTCTATAATTCCTGCCTTCGCTGCAAAATGTGCAAAATTGCAGGAGTACAATCTTTCATTTTCCAGGCAGTTCCACGGGCTGCCGCAATTATCAAAATAGTTTTCCAGTTGTAAATCAGTCATATCACTGTGTTCTGTATGTTCCACATCCAGACTGAACCATTCCGGAACATAATTGTCAATCCACTCAATGCCATATTTTTCCAGTTTTTCTACTGTTTGTGTATAGGTTTCCCTTAACTGAGGTACATTCTCACGATAATCATCCAGATAAACCTTTATACGATGTTCTTTCATCAACCGGCATAGTTCATCACCCGGTACAATACTTCCATTAATTACAGTTTCTATACTTTCAATCCTGTTTCTGTAATTTTCATCCAGATAAACCAGTGTCCTTCCCAAATCTTTATTCAGCAAAGGCTCTCCCCCGGAAACCTGAAACCTTGGAGTATAATCAATCCACCGAAACAGCGTATCAATATCTCTTTTTACAAAGGTAAAATCATGTATAATATGCTTTTTAAAATATGGTGAAAAATTCAAACAATCCTTGCATTTTAAATTGCATACTGTACTTGGAATCATACAAACAGAAGAAATCATTAACTTATCGGCTGCAAAAAAAGCATATTGCTGATAGGTATAAAAATCCAGAAAGTCTTCGATATAAAAACAATCGAGAGCCTTTATATATCCTGCCGTTCTAAGCAGCCTCATAACCTGCTCGGCAGCCTTTTTTTCCATAGCAACAATAATAATATGTTCCTCATCTACTTTTTGAAGAATCTTTTCCGGTGCAATTACCTGCTCTCCCAGATAACCATTCTGTTGTTTTTCTACGTTGCGGTCTATAAAACCATCTATATTTCCAAGCCAATTGATTCTATGATACAAATCAGCTCCATAGATTCCTGCTCCATAAATATATATTTTAGTTTTCTCTCCATAGATTGATTTTACATGGTCTAACTGATGTCCCCGGTTTGTCCATTTCATTGCAATTACTCCTTTGCTTTCTGAATAGCTGCATCTTCCAGATTCGGATTAATGGATGTCCAGCCTGCACATTTTTTACAGAATTCTACATATCCCTTTTCATTGTATCGTAATCGGAATTCTAATAATGCTTTTTTGTCTACCTCACCTGTTAATACAAAGTAATTGTCTTCATCATCCGGTAAAATCCCTGCCTTTGCTGCATAATGTGCATAATTGCAGCCTGTTATCTTCTTCTTACGAAGTGTTGACCACGGATTACCACATCTTTCATAGAAACTTTCCAGTTTCTCTTCTGAATCTTCTTCATGGCTTGAATTTTCAGAATACATACGAATCCACTTTTCTGCATAATTATAAATAACAGAAATTTCTTCCTGATTAAGTTTATTTTTTACACGTTCATACAATGCTTCTCCATTTGGAAGGGTCTTTCTGTAATCATCTAAAAATACCGTTACCTTGCATTTCTTTAAGATCCGGCAAAGTTCATCAGATGGTACAATTGTTCCATTCGTCACTGTCTCAAGGCGAATCACTTTATCTTTATAATTCTCATAAATGTATTCCAATACATGTCCCAGCTCTTTATAAAGAAATGGCTCACCACCACTAATCTGAAGACGATAAATTAAATCCACCTGTCCAAAAAAGGCATCAATATCTGCTTTTACTTCTTCCAGACTGTCCACAATATGTTTCTTAATATATGGGTTAAAATTCAGACAGCTTCTGCAGTTCAAATCACAAACGGTACTTGGAATAATATTTTCCGATGTGAAAAACAGCTTATTCTTCACATACATAAAATAGATGGGAAGATATGTATAAAGGAAATAACTATAATCGTAAATATCTTCTTCCTTTATTTCATGTTCCAGTAAACCTTTTTTTATCTCTGTAGCTCCGGATGGTGTTGCACAGATTACTACAAAGTAATTCTCTTTCTCCTTCTTCCAGAGTTCTTCCGGAGACATTACACGATATCCTCTTTTTCCTTCCTGCTGTTTTTTTTCATCTCTATCTACCAGCCATAGTTTCCAGCTGTCTTTACATTCAGAACCCTCATACACATTCAGAATATCCTCTGCATAATCTCCTGCGCCATATATAATCATTGTTTTCTTATCCTTTAACTGATAGCCGATGCTTTCAAATTCTCTTCCCTTATGCTTCCACTTCATGCTCATGTTTCAAATTCTCCTTTAATACTGATTTTAATGGTTCACAATAGAATAATTTTTTGTATATCTCTGAATATTTTTTTATGTATTTTATGTTGTTTTTTTTCAGTTGAAGTTTTATCTCATCTTCTGCCAGTGCAGACACAATAACCGCTGTATGTTCCTGATGTTTCACCAGATAATCCATTCCATAGCATGGAATACCACAGATTCTTGTGTTCCATTTTTTCTCATCATTATCAATATAAGAATGTACCAAAAATCCTCTCAACTGTAATTCATTCAGCATTCTTTTCCCATAATCCCCTGCGCCAAACAAACATATTCTATCTACCCCTTTATCCTTCCATTCCGGGAACAGGAGATTCATATCTCCTGTTCCATCTGACATTATTTCATCCTCTACAAATGCCAGCAGCTTATCCTTAAGATATCCCAATATGGTATCCGCCTTCGGACTCTGTTTCAACAAAACATATAATCTGTAATAAAAGTTAAATACACTTCCACACATATTTATCTTTTCATCATCTGTCAGCCATTCACAGAAATTTTCAAACATTTTATTATATTCCGGTCTGTGACATGCCAAAGTCTGGCTGCCCTGCTCTCCATGAATTCTTCCCACAAAAAGACTCTCCGGCACAAATACAGATTTCTGTCCCCTCATTACATGAAACAAAAATACAGAATCCTGTGTTGCAATCAGTTCCGGATCGTATAAGCCGACTCTTTCAAAATGGCTTTTATGAATCAGGATACTGCAACCATGAATACACAGGAAAACCGGTGCAAAATTACTGTTCGTCAGTTGCTGCATATCATATTGTTTCAGCCAGTCCACACTGGTTTTTTCTCCTGTTGTCATATTTAAAAAATCAAAATTAGAATGGGCAATTGCTGTCTTATCTCCGGATTTTTCAATGGCTTCTATCTGTTTTTCTATTTTCTGCGGATAATAATAATCATCATGAGACAACCAGGAAAAATACTCACCCTTCATCTCCTTTATTCCTCTGTTTACCGCGGTTGCTACTCCACCATTTTCTTTTTTGATATAGCGGATTCTATCCCCATAGGATAATGCAATTTTCTCAGTGGCTCCATTATCATTTGAACCATCATTTATAACAATTACCTCGCAATTCGGATAAGTCTGATTTAATGCGCTATCAATTGCCTCCTTCATATAATTTGCTCCGTTATAAACCGGAATCACAATTGACACTATTGGCTTTTCCACTTTTTCTGCCTCCTGACCTAACTTCTTTCTTTTTGCTTTGCAGGTGATACGATATGATCATTGATATCGACATAACCACTACATCTTTTACAGAATTCCACATATCCCTTTTCATTATAGCCCATGCGGAATTCCATCAGTTCTTTCATTCGGCTTCTGTCATATTTCTTCAAATCAAATACTTCATCTTCCTGTTCTTCCATAAAACCTGCTACAACTGCATAGCTGGCATAATTACAACTGTATATTTTTCCGCCACGCAGTTCCTGCCATGGGACATGACATCCCTCAAACCACTTCTGCAGACGTAGTTCATTCCAGTCACTATGGTCTGTTGTCATCGGTGCAAGGTCAATCCAGTTGTCAACCTTGTTTATTTCATATACGATTCCATATTCTTTAAACAGCTTCTGAATCTCCTGAAATCTCTCTTCCGATGCCGGAACAGCCTCCCTATAATCATCTAAGGTAACATCCACATTATATTTTCTACAGGCTTCCAGTATCTCCTTTTTCGGCAAAACAGTTCCGTTTGTTACTGTTCGCAGGAAATGAACTTTATGTCTGTAATTTTCTCCGATATACTCTATCAACTGTGCCAGATGTGGATATAAGAATGGCTCTCCACCGCTGATATGGAATAGCATAATATAATCCACACACCGGAAAAACATGTCTACATCTGCCTTCACAATCTCCCAGGAACGAACCATCGGCTCTTTCATATATGGTGTAAAATTCAGACATGCTTCACAATTCAAATTACATTTTGTGCTCGGCAGAAAAGAAATGGATGGAATATACAATTCTTCTCTCTGATATGCAAAATAAACGGACATGAAGATTTCCATTGTAAAAAAGTCCTGATTATAAATATATCCACCTGTCATCAGCTGCTGTATCAGCGGCTTTCTGGTATAAGGTGATACGGTTATAATAATTCCTGCATTTTCATGTTCAATTTCCTCTAAACCATATACATGCTGTCCCAGATAATTTTCTTTTTGCTTTTCCGGATTGTTATCAATAAAACCGGCAATCGGAAGCTTATCTTCTAATTCCTGATAAACTGCTTCTCCATATTCACCAGCTCCGAATAAATAGAATTTATCCTTTTTTTCTATATTCTGATAAACTGTATCAAATTCGTGTCCTTTATTTGTCCACTTCATACTTTCACCTGTTTCCTGCTTCTATCTGTTAATATTCCATCAATCTCCTGCCGGATTATGATATTGGTAAAGCCAAGCTTTTGCAATTGTTCCAGCGCACTCTGGCAATTTCTGAGAGCCACTACAACCATAATATTATCCTTATCGTCAAGTACCGTTTCCGGTAATTGACAAGGCAATCCATCTATTATCTTTTGATTCTTTTCTGTGCTGTTATCTAAAAACAGTTCTGCCTCTATTCCCCTCTTCAGAAGTTCATAATGCATTCTTACCCCATACTGTCCTGCACCAAATATCACAATTCTTTTCCGGTTCTTCTGAAGTTTTTCCGCTAATATCTTGCGGTTTCTATTGTCAGAATCATTCGGACTGCATTCGGCAAGCATTTTTTCTATCACAGAAATATCTCCACCGTAACTCTTTATAAAAGCTGTCATGCGTACAAGAAAACGCCATGGTGAACCGAATACACGTTCCATTTCTGCCAAACTCATTTTCTTTATCAGTCTTATATACAGTGCACATGTCTCCGCATAATAAGACGGTATGGTTCTTGAGCCTGCTGCCGCATGTTCTCTTACCCGAAACAGTGCTTCCGGAACAAAACAGGATTTACGATTTCTTAACATACGAAACCAGAGTTCTATGTCCTGTACCGTATAAATCGTTTCATCAAAACAGCCTGCCCGGGTAAAATTGTCCCGATGTATCAGCGCTCCGCAGGCATGTATCTGTAACTGTAATACACTGAATACAGAATTGGTAATCTGTTCTAACGTGTAATATTTATGAAAATTTGTCGTAGTAAGGCTCCCGGATGCCATATCATAAAAATCATATTCACATTGCACTACTGTTGTCTTATCCGCAAGCGACTGTACTGCCTGCATTTCCTTTTCTATCTTCTCCGGATAATATAAATCATCGTGTGACAGCCAGGAAAAATATTCTCCCTTCATATTTCTAATTCCCATATTCAGTGCGCTCGCCACACCACCATTTTCTTTCTTCAGGTAGCGTATCTTATCTCCATAAGACAATGCAATTGCTTCTGTTTTTCCATCATCCTTTGAGCCATCATTTACAACCAGTATCTCAATATTACGGTACGTCTGATTTAACGCACTATCAACTGCTTCTTTTAAATAATTGCCCCCATTATAAACAGGAATTACAATTGATACCAAAGGCAGTTTACTCATCTTATTTCCTACTTTCTCTTGTATGTGCAACATAATCTATAATTCTTTCATAATCATCAAAATAATCTATTTCTGCCCAGAACTTACCGTCCACATCCACGGTATAAATATCCTGTTCTTTCTGATCCGTAAAGGAATATAATACATTTTCCCACCAGGCACTATGCTGCTGGCTTCGAATCATTTCCTCCATACGTTTTTTAAATAACGGCAGAAAACTCTTTTCCACTTTTGCCATACCTACATATTCGCAGCTGCGCAATTCAATCGGAAGTCCCTTTCCATACTTTTCAATTCGGCCATTCCATGCCGTCTTAAAAAAATAATCTCCCTCCTGCACCCGGGAACGGTCAATTGCCATAACCGGACTTCTTTTATCTTTAAGCAGTGCAGTTAATATCTCTTCAGTAAAGAACACATCTGCATTCATGATAATCAGATCATCATCCATCTCTTCTCTTGCAAACCAAAGACTTGCAAGGCTGTTTGTAACATCAAAAAAAGGATTGTAGCAATATGTAATTTTTTCCATTCCTTCTAATGCTTCTTTTACCTTTTCTTCTTTATATCCGGTACATACAATACACTGCATTCCAGCTTTCTGAAGCAATGCTACGGAACGCCGAATCAATGGTTCTCCATCTATCGGCAAAGTTGACTTTGGCACCATTTCAACATTTCTCGCTATTCTGGTTCCCCGTCCTGCAGCCAATAAAATAGCCTTCATAGTTCTCATTCTCCTTTGTATCTATTCACCCTTTGAGCATGCCCTGATTCTCGCCTGTGCTTTTGCATAATCTCCACATTTCCGATAATATTCCAATGCCTGTCCGATGTCTCCGAGGCACTCCCGGATTACACCTGCATTGTAATATGCCAGATAAGAATTTGTTCCTGTCATCCGTGCACTCTTATACTCCGTTGCCTTTAAGAACTCCGCTACTGCTTCTTCGTAACGCTCATTATTCATATAGATAAGTCCCATCAGAAACTTGAAATCTGCGCAGTCTCCAAACTCTTCATAAATCCCTTGAAACTGCAATGCCGTTTCAACCCGCCCGGTATTCAAAAGTGCGTATCCATAGCTTTCTACCATGTCAATTACATATTCCAGCTTTGGATTCAAGTCATAGCCCAATGCTTTTTCAAAATACCGGATTGCTTCTTCATAATCCTCTGCCATATAATAGCTTTTTCCAATCTGATACATGAAATAAGTATCATACGGATGGTTCTCCAACTCTTTTAACAATAACTTCAGATTACGTTCTGCTTTTTTCCTCCGCTCCTCCTCGGTGCCTTCATAACCATCATGCAAGATAACAACCGGAGCAAGGTAGGTTTCATACTCTTCTTTATTTTTTGCTGTAACCTGTTCGTGGATACTGCCCGAATATTCATATTGCTGTCTGGAGAATATCCGGTTAATCCGTTCTATGTATTCTGTTTCCTGCTCTCCTACGGAAACGCGGTTAATTCTTTTGATTCGCCCTACCATAGAAGGATGCTGCTTTAACAAATTTTCCAGCTCGCCTGTATCTATTTCCTGTAAATATTCATCACTGTCTATCATCATAACAATGTCATTGGACGCCTGAGTCAATGCATAATTCCGTGCTGCGGAGAAATCATTGCACCAACTGAAATAACATACTTTATCTGCATATTTTTTCGCCATGACAACCGTATCATCCGTAGAACCGGTATCTACTACAACAATTTCAAAGCCATACCCCATCAGTTGTTTCAGGCACTTTTTCAATTTTTCTGATTCATTTTTCGTGATGATACATACAGAAATTTTTCTCATGTTATAAATCCTCAAGTATTACTTTCATCCGTTCTTCAAATCGAAAATCTTCTTTTACCCGCTGTAAACCTCTGGCTGCAATCTCTTTTCGTTCTTCCTCATGCTGCAAATAGTAATTCACCAGATAATAAAGCTCTTCTATATCTCCATAAGTGATGATTTCTTCTCCCAGCCGGAAGTACTCTGCCAACTCTTCCTGAAAGTTTGAAATCACAAATCCGCCACTGGCAAGAATATCAAGTATACGCAGTGGAATTCCTGTCCGGATTGTTTTCAGCGAAATATTAAGATTCACTTTGGAGCATTTAAATGCTTTTGGCATCTGGGTATAATAATCGATATAATTCTTCTTTCTTATCTTTGGTATGGCTACATCCTGTTCTCCGGAATAGAGTGCTACATCAAAATGATTGGAAAGAAGTGTTAATATTTCCTGCCGCTCTCTTCGTGTAATCTCACTGGCCAGCAGAAATTCAATTTCACGATGATTTACCGTAATCTCTCCATTCCACTGTTTCTGATAAGCCGTATTCATTCTCTCTATCAAATCATCCGTTATAAAATCCGGCAGGAAATAGCCGCCATATACTTTTTTCTGCGCCGCAATCACACCTTCCAAATATCCTCTGTCATACTCTTTCAAAGGTGCCATATACTGTGGATAGACGGTCTGATATAATTTTCCTACCAGTGAAATCTCTGCTCCATATTCCTTTTTATCGACTTCTGTAACTGCAACCGGATAAAATGTTTCCACATCTGCTGCCAGTGGCAAATAGCCGGCATTGATTCCCTGTCTTTGATATTCTTCTGCCTGTCCACGGTCAAAAAAATACACTTTTGTATAGGAATTCTTCAGTGCCTGTACATTGCGGATATGAATCGGAGAATCATAGACCCACGCACGATAAGGCAGTTTATGATTCTGGCATACATCAGAAATAACCGGATTAAAATTTACAGAAATCACTGCATCATACGCCTGCTGCGAAATCCTCTTTTCCAACTGCTCTGCAAACCGATCATCCGATTCCCAGTCATTCATCTGATAAAAGAAGGTATCATAAGCAATATTCAATCTGTGTAACGCACGTTCCATTCCTTTTCCCATAAAAGAATGCCATTGCCAGAATAATATTTTCATCGTTCTCTCCTGCTTTGCAACGAAAAACACTGATACCTTTCGATATCAGTAGTTTTTTAATTCATCTTAACTTTGGCTACTTCTTCCAGTTTTTCAAAGAATGGTATCATGTCCTTCTCAAAGACTTCTGCAAGCTTCTCATCATCTTTTTCCTGATATATTTTGCTGAAATTTACAAACAAAGCATTTGCTGCCTGCTTATCAATAAGCTGCCCTGTTTCATTGAGATAGTCCATTGTTCCATTTAAGACCTGAATTTCCCAGTTCATACCTTTGATAATGCTCAAAAGATATTCATCGGTATCCGGCTGACGATTTCCATGTAATTCTTCCATTACATTTCTCATAGATTTTAATAATTTCGGGCTGTACTCCGTCAATACTTTTAACGCTTCTTTTTCTTCTCTTCTATTATCTTCCATGATATTTTCACCCTGGCACATCCTGTGCCGCCTTTCTATAGAATGTATATCGGTTCATTCCTTCATTTTCACAAGAGTATTTTCACTTTTCACTGCATTTTCTTTCCTTGGCATCTATTTCATCAATAAATGCAAGAAGCTTTTTTGCGCTCTGCTCCCAGGTATAATTTTCCTTTGCTTTCCTGTAAGCATTCTCTGCAATCATCTGCAGGTTATCTCTTCCTGCCCCTTCCAGATAATCCGCAAGCAGTTCCTGAATCTTATAAAGTTCATTCAACCGGTACATGAGAATATCTTTCCCATCTGTAAACTGCTCTTTCAGATAAGTGCTTTCATCGGTAAGTACCACGCTATGCTGTAACATGCTGTTTGCAATCCGTTCCGTAAATCCATCCTTATGCCAGGCCATCACATTAAAAGATATAAGGCTTTTTTCCATGACTTCAAGGCTTTCTCTCATATCCACCGCTTCATGGATACGAAGATATGGTGAATCCCCAAACGGGCTCTTCTTCCAACTGTCCCCGAATACTTCCAGTGTAATGCCTGCTTCCAAAATTACCTTTACTGCTTTTTCCCGGTAATAGGACATGATGCAATAAATCATTGGCTTGACGCCATCTAATACTTCTAAAAATTCTTCATCCGATAGTACAATTCCATCTTTTCGTAAGGATTCTTCCAATGCTTTCTCCGCAGTCTCTTCCGGGTGCTGTTTCATCCGAAACAGAAAATGGGCTGCTATCTTTTTAATGATTCCCTGGCTATTTCTGATCAGTGGCAGATAACTCCGATAGTCCGTATAGGTGCCAATAAAGGATATCTGATATTCCTTTTTATCCTGCGCTCCCCTCAAATTCCGCTCTGCTTCCTGTTTTCCATTCTCTCCTGCTGCCTTCTCACAACCTCCCGGAAAGATAATGGAACTTCCTGCAATTCTCGGATAATACTTTTCTATAAATGCCGCATAATTTCTGTCATGGGTTACAATATAACAATGCTCCGGCATTCTGATATAATGATTCTTCATCCAGATTGGATGGTCAAACTGGAAATTTATTTTGGGTCCTTTTATCAAATCATGCAAATAAACGCCTGCCTTTGGAAGATAAATATCAAAAAGATAACTCTGAAAGCCAATTACCGCCTGATATGTTTTTCCTGCATAAGCTGCCAGAGCTGCTTCGCCGCTCTGCTTCACATCAAAATATTCTACCTCTTCTCCAAGCCTCTGCAACGCTTCTCCCAGTTGCTCTGCAAATGTATTTAAAATGTTATAGCAGATTGGTTCTCCCTTATAGATTAAAATTGTCCCTTTCGCTTCTTTTATTCTATGCTCCATGTTATCTCCCGTCCGGATGCTGTACCTGCTTTTCCTGCCTTATTGTATAAGTTTCCACAAATTCACATAACCTTCGATAGTTTTCTTTTTCATCTACTGCAAGAATTTCCTCTGCTTTTCTGCGGCATGCTTCCTTCTTCTTCTCCATGAATCCTTTATCTTCACAATATTGATGTACCAGATTTACCATCGACTCAATAGAATCACAGGTGAATACCTTGCCCACATTTACCTGCACATCGCAGTTGTCCAGTGTCACTACCGGAATTTCCTGTAAAATTGCATACATGGCTCCGGTACCGCCGCCCTGTCTTGGCGGGTTCAAAAACAAATCTCCTATGGTCATGGTTTTCTGTAATTCTTCGGTATATCCAAGGAAATAAAAACGCTCCCGATATGTTTCTGCTATCCTTTTTTCCAGTGCCTCGCAATTTCCAATGACCGCCAGTACTGCTTTTGGATTTTCCTCTAGCATCGTATAAATCGTCTTAAGAAAATCCTCTGTTACTTCCTGCACCAGCCGGTTTCCTACCAGTAAAATCACAAATTGGTCTTCTGCAATACCATATTTTTCTTTCTTCTCTTTTTCGGCAATCACTGTTTTTCCCACAATGGAATGTTTTACTTCCACAAACTGCTGGTACGGTTTCAGCCAGCTCTGATATCGTCTTTCTTCCGCAATGGTATAATCCGAAGCCAGTACGATAATCGGTGCATTGGTCACAGGAATTGTCTTAACACACCTTCTGGTCAATACGGTGGTAAACTGCCGGCATAAATCTGCCAATATTGTTTTATCACCGACTTCAAGCACCCACTCAGGTGCTTCCTGCCATATCATTTCCGCCGCATCATAAAGCTGTTCCGGATAATGTTCTTCTGTAAAGAGCAGGTTATATCCCTTTATCTCCTCTCCTTCTATCTCGCCCTGAAATGCTCCGGCTGTATTCATAAAATTATTCCACAGACACTGCTTATACCACAACGGTGCTGTATTCCGATTTGGCATATAGGTAACATATAATACCACTTCGTAACCCAGTTCCTTTAAATAACGGTTCATCTGCAATGTTATTTCCGTCGGTGCATGCTGTCTTCCGATAAACTGTTTTGTTATCAGAACAATTTTTTTATTCCGTTTTTCCCACGGCAGATAGGAAAATTCCTTTTTATTCCGCTGTCTGATTTCATCCATCAATGCAGTATAAGCGTCACTGCTTCTCTTATATTCTGCCTCTTCATCCTTTATCATTTCACTGGCAAAAATTGTCCGCTGCAACTGATTCATTAATTCCACTTTCTGCCATAAATTCAAAGAGTCATCTGCCGTTAATTCTCCCATATAAGGAATGATTTTTTCATCCCGAAGAACTGCCAGCAGGGATGACCAGATGTAAATCTGCAATGTTATCGGAAACTTTGCCAATGACTGTTCTATTACGCGCAGCATATTCTGCTGCATCGCTGCATCAAATTTCTGGTAGCTTTCCTTTAACTCCCGCAGCGTTCCTTCTTCATATTCCCCTGTTGCATCCAGCTGCCCCAGTCCTCTTTGTAAAATCCCAAAAAACTGTTCCATATATTTTCTTTTCGTCCTGCGACGATTTCTCCTTATTCTAACCTTGTTTCTTTCCACCGATTTCGTTACAATAGTTATAGTTATTATACTCTATATCCAAGGAAGAGGAAAGTTTATCATGAAAATACTATTCTACCGTTATGGAAGCATTTGCGAACCGGATATTATCGAAGCCATGAAGCATTTAGGGCATGAAGTATTCTGTATTAATCTTGAAATTACCGATAAAAATATTCCCACACAGACAGTCATCAAGCATGTTTCTGATACACTGTTATCATCTTCCTTCGACTGCATTTTCTCAATAAACTTTTATCCTGTTTTATCGGAAATCTGTAATATCATGAAGCTTCCTTATATCTGCTGGACCGTAGACAGTCCTGTCATGGAATTATATTCGGATTCCTATTCGAATGAATGGAACCGTATTTTTCTTTTTGATTCCATGCAATATCAGGACTTTGCGCCATATAACCCGGCTCATACCTTTTTCCTGCCGCTGGCAACCAATGTAAAACGTTGGGATTCCGTTCTTGCTGATTCCAATCCCGATTCTTATAAAAGTGATATTTCCTTTGTTGGATCGCTCTATACGGAAAAATGTCCTTATGATGCCATCAAGAATCCTTCCCCTTATCTCGAAGGATATCTGAATGGAATTATGGATGCACAGGAACAGATTTACGGTGCATTTCTTTTAAATGAATTGCTGCCGGATTCTATTGTCAAAGAATTTATTGACTGTATGCCGGATTATTATATTCCGCCGGAAAAAGCCAGACGGGTTGACCGGGATATCATTGCACAGCAGTACCTTGGCATGAAGGTAACTGCCAATGAGCGGAAGCACCTTTTGTCCCTTCTTGGCTCCCATTTTTCAGTAGACTTATACACCGGAAGTGATGCAGACGCTCTTCCTGTCCACAATCGTGGACGGGTTAAGACTTTAACAGAAATGCCTCAGGTCTTTGCCCACAGCAAAATTAATCTGAACATGACCTGCAAATCCATCCGGAACGGTATTCCCCTTCGTGTCTTTGATGTTCTTGGATGCGGTGGCTTCTTACTGACAAATTATCAGAATGATTTAAGTGAATGTTTTACCATTGGAGAAGATTTAGACATCTATACCAGTCCTGATGACCTTCTGTCTAAATGCGAATACTATCTTTCCCATGAAAAAGAACGGAAAGAAATTGCTGCAAACGGCTATCAAAAAGTATTAAATCATTATACTTATGAGAAGCAGCTTCAGAAAATGTTATCATCTGCGATTTCTCTTTAATGAAAGGAACTCTATGAAAATATTATTTCTTGATTCACCGGCTTTTGCCAAAAAAGATATGTTAGAAGCATTTCATAACTGCAACATTGAAACCGATTTATTTATGCACGAGGATTATAATGTCCGCAAAAGTGCTGCCTATGATGCGGCTTTTGATGCCGTTGTAGAAAATACTTCCTACGACTTTGTATTTTCCTTTAACTATTATCCGATTCTGGCCACCTGTGCCCATCGGCATAATCTCCGTTATGTTTCCTATGTTTATGACAGTCCGCTGGTGGCTTTGTATTCCTTTACGATTACTTATCCCACCAATTATATTTTTCTTTTCGATTATCCGATTTACGAAGAGTTAAAGCAGGGGGGCATTGACCGGGTATTCTATCTGCCGCTTGCTGCAAATGCAAAAAGACTTTCCACCATGCAGGCAGCAGATTCTATCCTTGATATAATCTCTTCCGAGATTTCTTTTGTCGGTTCGCTTTATAACGAAGACCACCTGCTTTATGACCGCCTATATCAGAAGCTTCCTGCCTTTACGAAGGGATACCTTGATGCAATTATCGCAGCCCAGCAGCATGTATATGGTGAATTTCTAATTCCAGGTTTATTAAATGATACCATCTTAAGTGATATGCAAAAATCCGTTCCATATGCGCCTAATGAAGACGGCATCGAAACACCGTGCTATATTTATGCCAACTATTTCCTTGCCAGGAAACTGGCAGAATTAGACCGCACTGCAATCCTAAAAAAGCTTTCCGCAGCGCATCAGGTGAAGCTTTATACCAACAATCCTACTCCGCAGCTTCCCAAAGTTGAAAATATGGGAGCCATTGACTATTATGAGATTATGCCTCTGGTTTTCCAACATTCAAATATTAATCTTAACATTACATTGCGCAGTATCCAAAAGGGCATTCCTCTGCGGGCATTCGATATTATGGGAAGCGGTGGTTTCCTGCTGACCAATTATCAGGAAGATTTTCTGAATTACTTTGTTCCGGGAGAAGATTTCATTTATTATTCTTCCTATGAGGAAGCAGAAACTTATGCCGACTATTATCTTTCCCACGAAAAAGAACGTCAGCAGATTGCTGCCAACGCCCTTGGTAAAATTTTAGAGACCCACACCTTTGAGCACCGGATTAAAACCATGTTATCTGTTATAGACGGTCAATAAATTTTTCATGTAAATCTGCTATGAGTCGGTCTACCGCAGATTCATAGCCCTTGTACCAGGCTTTTGCACGATTGCATAAGTCTGGTATTGTTAAATCTGCAGATAATACATCATCCCCAATGGAAAATTCTATTTCACTGTTATAATATAGTAACAAATCCTGCACCGGCTCTTTCTGGATTTCTTCATTGAGATTTCCAAATTCTGTCAGAAGTTTCTTCTGCTCCTCTACATTTCCATCTTTGGATGCCTGTTCTAACTGCTCTGCAACTTTCGTTGCTTTCTTAATATTTTCCTTTACTTCTTCCAGACGCTTCGGCTCTTCCTTTATCTCATTGATAATATCCTGCCGTTCTTCCTCTGAAAATGCCAACGGTACTTCCTGCAATAATTTTTCGAAATCAATTTCTTTCGTGCAGGAATCAATGACTTCTTTTAATGTCATCACTTTTGCGCCTTCTATTTTCGCGCCACCCTCTGTTGCATTGATTACCGTAATATCCTCCGGCAATTTTAAGATTTCATTTTCAATCCATTTCCGGTACATATCCATCTGATAATCCGTATCCAGCATGGTTCCGTCATTACCTTTTACCTGTACGATGACACGTTTCTTCTGGTGCTGCTCATTTTCTTTTTCATCCATCTTCAGACCGCTGTTATAGCTCTGTCCTCCGGTAAAAGCCAAATCCTGACCGATAAATACAATTTTCTTAAAGCCCAGTGCCTTTACCAGTGAAAATGCGCTGGTCGAAATAGAGCCTCCGGTTAAAATATCATCTAAGACATAGCCTTTCTTTTCTATTACAGCCTTTGCAAACATGTTACACGGAAATTCATCATAGAAATGTTTGCCGGTATGTCTCTTTACGATTTCTTCTCTGGATATTGCCTCAAATACAAACGGAAATGTGCTGATATCGATTCCTTCAAAAAAGCGGTCTGCAACTCTTGCGTCTACCGTCATTCCCAAATCCGGTGTAATTCCGGCATTTACTACTGCCCGGAGTGCTGCATCCACCACAAGAATCAATGCTTTTCCTTTCGCCCGCTTCAGTTCCTGCACATTTTTATTTAAGGATGGTCCTGCCGCCACAATAATTGCCGGTACATCACTCAAATCCTCCTCCGCAAGACATTCTTTCAGATAATGGGTATCTGTCTGCCAGAGATAATCATACATATTACTGAGAGCATGCGCCGCAAACTCATCCCGGAAATTATAGATGGTATTCCGATATATTTTCGTCTTATTCATGAAATATATCATAGTCTCTAACATATGTTTACATTCCTTCGGATAAATAGAATCATAATTTGGAAGAATGCCAAGGCGCATCATCCGGATATTGTTAAAGCTGATACCGGATTCTAAATAATCCTGCAGCATATTCTCTGACTCTACTATCAAATACACATTTTTCTTCTTTAAAAGTTCAGTATAATCAAAGGTCTCTAATGTTTTTTGGAAAATAGCAGCGGATGGTTCATATACAATAAGTGTCATGGTCTCATCCAGCGTCTGCGC
This sequence comes from Roseburia sp. CLA-AA-H209, assembly GCF_020687575.1. Taxonomy (NCBI): domain Bacteria; kingdom Bacillati; phylum Bacillota; class Clostridia; order Lachnospirales; family Lachnospiraceae; genus Roseburia; species Roseburia sp. CLA-AA-H209. The sequence continues at coordinate 93,793 of NZ_JAJEQU010000004.1, read as the reverse complement.
CAATGCTTCTATACTTCTTCCGTCTCCAAATCCCAAAAGAAAGAACACACTGTAGGAGCCTTCTTTTTCAAACTGGCTGACATACTGCATGGATGCTTCCTTTGGATTATATTTACTATTTAACCGGTATTCCAATCCGCCCTTTGTCACAATCGGATAAAGCATTTCATCTTCCGCTGCTTCATAGCGTATCTCTACTGATTGCTCCGGCTGTGCCGTTTCCAGATATTCATGAAGTCTTACATGGTGTTCCCGGATTGCCTGCATATTCTTTTCGTATATCGTCATATTATATCTCCCATCCCATATATCTGCCATATTCATAGTTCAGGCAATCTGCCAGTTCCATGATCTGATGATTCTGATATGCATGAATCAGATGCTCCAATATGGTAACTGCCTGTTCCTGTATTGCTACGTCGGTTTCACCTTTTTCTGTATAATATGTAATTTGTTCTAACAGGCTATCCTTTATCTCCTGAATATGTGCACCAATCCATGGATAAGTTTCCTCCTGCTGGTTCTGATACAGCTTCCGGATTACTGCTTTCATTTCCTCTTGTAACTGACTATACTTTCCTGCTTCCACTTTAGAGTACCTCGTCTTATCTCTTTTCTTCTATTCTACATGATACTAATCTTTTCGTCACTAAGAAAATAATTATCACTACCCGTGTAACAAAGAATGTGACTTGGCACATTCTCGCACCTGCGACATCTAGCTTATACGCACCGTGCGCATCCTCGCGGAGCGTTTTTTTACTTTACAGGAAAGCAATTTCCTGTAAAGTAAAAAATAAAGCCGACCCTTTCGGGTCAGCTTTACTTTTATGGTTGAGTACTTATGATTACTGAAGTAAGGATAATACACCCTGAGTAGACTGATTAGCCTGTGCTAACATAGACTGACCTGCCTGAGCAAGGATGTTATTCTTGCTGTATGTAACCATTTCAGAAGCCATATCTGTATCACGGATACGGGATTCTGCTGACTGGGTATTCTCAGATGTGGTATCCAGGTTGGCAATTGTATGCTCCAGACGGTTCTGGATAGCACCCATTGCGGAACGCTGTTTAGAAACAACTTCGATTGCATCCTGAACTGATTTCATGTAAGAACCAGCTTTTGTAAATGTACTTACACTTAAAGTTGTCTTAAGACCAATCTTTGTTGCGCACATATTAGCAATTGAGAAGTCGATAGACTGTCCGGAAAGGGCACCTACCTGTAATTTCATCTGATTTGTTGCTCCAGAGAATGTACCATCTAACAGGTTCATTGTGTTGAACTGTGTAGTAGACTGGATACGGTTGATTTCAGATGTTAACTGATCCAACTCAGCACGGATAGCGCTTCTATCTACAGAAGTGTTAGTTCCGTTAGCTGCCTGTGTAGCAAGTTCGTTCATACGCTGTAAGATAGAATGTGTTTCATTTAATGCACCCTCAGCGGTCTGTACTAAAGATACACCATCCTGTGCGTTTGAAGAAGCTTTGTTAAGACCACGGATCTGGCTTCTCATTTTCTCAGAAATGGAAAGTCCTGCTGCGTCATCTGCTGCACGGTTGATTTTGTAACCGGAAGATAATTTCTCAGTTGATTTTGCCTGTGCGCTTGTTGTGATACCTAACTGTCTGTTTGTGTTTGCTGCCTGTAAATTGTGCTGTACTACCATAATTAATTCCTCCTTGAATTTAACGTCGCTTCCTTGCGACTACTTGTTTGTTGTTGCAGATATCTTATCGGCCGTACGCTCCTCAAATCCATCTGCTAAGTAACAATATCTTGTTTACTTGTTATATATATCGGACGGTTGTCTCAATACTTTATAGTAAATGGAAAAATTTTTTAAATTTTTCCAGTCTACTTCTTATTATCCAGAAACGTAGAATCCGGTGTTCCCATTTTCATCATATTTCTGTAATAGGAATTCACCGCCTGTCTGGATTTCTTTACTTCCTTAATCTGCTTCTTCACGGAAGTAAATTTCTGCTGCATCAATACCTGATTGCGTTTTTCCTGGCTCTGGATTGCAGTGCTCTTGTCCATGATTGCGGTAATATCCCGCTTCATCTGAGCAATGTCTTCCGAATATGCCCCTCGGTTCTCTGTCAAATCAGCTCGAACCCGGTCATAAATCTGACTGAATCCGTCATCTAACTTTGATAACTGCTCTACCAGATCTGCCTTACGGTTCAGATTTTCTTCCAGTTCATCCGGATCTAAATCCGGATTTTCCAGCATGTCCTTCTGCAATACATTTAATGCCATAATTGTATCCAGCAGTTCTATTTTTTTCGTAAGGCTCTGTTTTAAGATTTCAATATAGCTGTTATTTGCTGTGTGCAAGCTTCATTACCTCTTTCCAAGTATCACGCATGGTGCGAAGGTGTACCAGTACTTCCTCTAAAATTTCTTTATCTTTTTTCATGTTTGCCTCAACCAGACGTTCCTGTAAGTACTTATACACATTTTCAAAGTCCTTTGCAACCGGATACTTATGATTTAAGGTTGCCTGAAACTCTTCTATGATATTTTCTACTTTTACAATATTTGTATGGGCTTTCTGGATATTATTCTCCTCAATTCCCATGATTGCAATATTACAGAATTTGATGGCACCTTCATAAAGCATCAGTGTCAATTCTGCCGGAGAAGCAGTCATAATCTTACTGTTCTGATATGCTGCATATCCATTGTTCATTGTCATCGTGTTACCTCCATGTATTTTCACATTATCACCGGTCTATACCTGTGACTGACATTTATCGGCACTTATGAACCTAAGAGACCTGACAGTGAGGATGTAGACTGCTGTAATTTTGCCAGTGCAGTTTCCATCGCCGCAAATTTCTTATAATAAGAATCTTCCATCGAAGTAATCTTATCTTCCCACTTCTTAATGGTGGTAGTGTAATTGCTATACTCTTTTGCCATCTGCTTATCATTATAAACAGTCATTGCACTGCTCAGAGAATTAGAGCGCATCTTGGTATCAATCTCATTGTATACACCGGTAACAAGCTGCTGCATGAATGCCGTAACTGTATCCGGGTCTTCCTGTAACATCTGTTTTAACTTATTGGTCTTAGAAGAAACGGCTGAATCATCTGCATCACCATCAATATGATAAGCATTTTCCTCATTCTCATCTGCATTGAGATATCCCAGGGTTGAAATACCAAAGCTGGAAAGGCTGTAACTCTTGCCATTCACAGTATATCCCTTATACATGGCACTGGTCATGGAATTTAAAAGATTACCTAAACTGTCATCCCGGCGAAGCAATGCACTCTTTACCTTCTTCTCCCATTCCTCGACTTCAGAATCTGTCATGGCATCTTTTTCTTCCGTTGTCAACGGCTCATATCCTTTGGCAGAATCTGCGTTATAAAGAGAAGTCATCTCATTAATCAGGGAATTATATTCTTTTAAGAAATCTTTTATTTTCTTGTATACACCGTCTACGTCATTCTTTACCGTTACGTTAATCTCGCTACCTTCGGTGGAAGCCAGCGCCTCAATCTTCAGTCCGTTAATGCTGAAGGAGTTAGAGGATGACGTATATTTTGCATTATTTACATAAATCTCTGCATCCTGACCATCTATGCGGGTTGCATCCGTATTGTACTGTGTCTTGTCAGCTGCATTGGCAAGCTGTTTTACCGCATAGGAAATACGTGCCTCCAATGCAGCCTGATCTTCCCCGTTATCTAACAGGGCATATTTTTCAAGAACAGCCTTATTATCACTGATAATCTGATTCTGGGCAGTAATACTGTCCTGCTCTTTCGTAATCTTATCATTGTATGCATTGGTAAGTTCTTCTATGGATGCATATTCTGAATCTGCTGCCCCCTTATAAGCATGCTGAACACTGGTAATGAAATCATTCATATCCGCTTTTTCATCAGCTGTCAGGGTGTCATCAGCTGCCTGGGCGTCATACTTGTCTACTGCTGCCTTTGCCGCCGCAAATTCTGCAATGGTAACCTGTTTTACATCTTCTCCGGCATTTTCATCCTTCTTCTCAACAAGACCTGCTTTGGCTGCAAGGGCATTCAGGCGGTCTGTACCGGTTGCTTTTTTATCATCTGCGACTGTATCGTCTGCTACAATCAGCTTTCCTTCTGAATCTCTTTTAAAGTTTCCATCATCATCCAATTCATATGTTTTGGATAAATCAGCTTTGGACATAGCTGCCAGTTCATCCAAATCACGGATTTCTCCTGCATTATCAAGTCCCTTATATGCATTCATCATGGTCTCATAGGAAGATGCATAATTTACCTTTGTTGTATAACCGGAAATCTTAGAGCGCGACTGTGTAATGCTGTTATTGGCTGCTGAGATTGCATCCTTTGAATTCTGCAGATCCGCAAGAATCTGCGCTATATCCTGTCCATCATACGCTGCCCATGACTTATAATTCTCTGTATTGCTCTTGGAAGCTACCCTCAAGCCCAGTGCCTTTAATGCTGTGCTTCCATTGTCATCTACTCCTGACAGGCTGAAATCATTGGCTGCTCCTGTGCCGGATGCTGCTACATAGATTCTCTGGTTCGTAGCATCATAAGATGCTTTTACGCCTGCGTCATTTAATTTGGAAACAAAATTACTTACGGTTGTATCTGCTGTCACTTCAATAGTGCTGGTCTTTCCGGCAGATGTCACTTCAATCTTTCCACCGGCAAAGCTGTCATCACCCAATAACTCGCTAAGCTTGGTTGCTCCGGTTGTAGAAGCTGCTAACCGGCCGCCGGTAAGATAACCGGACTTTGCCACCTGATTAATCTTTAAGCTGTAGCTTCCGTTTACAGCAGTACCCTCTGCACTGACACTTGCCTTGGTAGTATCCGACACCGACGCCATCTTGGTCTTATACGCAGAACTGTACTTTAAGCTTGTCATGTTACTGTAAAGACTCTTTACCTTTTTATTTAATGTCTTCCATGCATCCTGCTTCCAGGAAAGCTTGGTCCGTGCTTTTACATATGTATTTTTCTTTACATTATATGCAGATACGAGCTGTGTAACAATCGACTCGGTATCCATTCCTGACGCTAATCCTGATACTCGAATTGCCATCTTAAGTACCTCCTATCTCTTCTCGTCTACCATCAGCCCTGCCATCTCCCAGAGCTTCTGTATCATGTCAAGTGTCTTCTCCGGCGGATATTCTTTAATCACTTTCTTGCTCTCTTTATCCACAATCTTAATGGTAACACGATTAGTTCCTTCGTGGATACCAAAGATTGCTTCTGTATGAGACTGGCTGCGATTGATGCTTTCCACCGCCTTCTTAACCTGTTCCGAGGAAGAGGCAGTTGCTTTTTCTTCTTCTGCTGGATTCTGACCCTGTGCTGCTGCATTTTCTAATACACTGGCATTTTCCTGCTGCATTTCATCTGCACTTGTCTGTAATCCTTCTGTTGTTACTGCGGAACTTTCTCTTATTGTTCCCTGAACCGGAGAACTTCCCTGATACACCGATCCACTGTTTCTGATTGATTCAATTGACATTGCTTACACCTCCATGTGCTTCTTGTCATTTCCGTTTACCATTGTTCTAACTCTTATATCGGTAGAACCCGTAAATTTATTTAGCGGTTACAGTAAATTTTTCAAAGCTTCTAACCCATCGGCTTTAAGAGAAGCTTCATTCTCCTTCTGAATCTGTAAATATACTTCTTTCCGGTATACCGGCACATTCTTCGGTGCTGAGATGCCGATTTTAATCTGGTCTCCTCTGATCTCCAGTACTGTTATCTCAATATTGTTATTGACAACAAGGGATTCTCCCTTTTTTCTTGTTAATGCCAGCATCTTATTCACCTGCCTTCTTCTTTGCTTCTTCTAAAATTTCATAAATTCTGTATCTTACCGGCAGGTCATCCTCTACGATTATCTGACTCGCTTTTCTTGTGTCTGTATTAATTACAATCGGTGCTTTTAAGTTCACTGCAAGTTCTTTGATATTCTGCGGCACGGTAACTGTTACCAGTACATAAAGGTTATCCTCTTTTATGGTTCCAAGATTCTTTAACAATTCCTCTTCCACACTTGGATTATATGTTTCACAAACGAACAGCGGATCCATTACCGGAAATGCTATCTCTGGCTCGTCCATGGACTGTAACCAGGAAATGGATGGTCTGCCCTCTTTTTCTTCATCGAAGATTAAGGTAAACTTCTTCATATCCGGAAATCCAATGATTCCGTCCTCAAATGTTATGATTTTGCTTTCGTCAATTTCTATTTCCCCAAACAATCTTGTTGCTGCTTTCATGCCAGTTTCTCCTTTCTTACAGATAATCCAGTAAAGTCTGTCTTTCTAATTTAGCGGCCGCCTGTAAAGATGCCTGATATGCAGTATAGGAAGAAGTATAGTCAATGATAATCTCTGATAAATCCTTATCCTCATTGTCTGATTTTAACGCCTCTACCGTCTGCTGCTGATTAGACATGCGGTTCTTTGTAATATCAAGCTGCTGTCCCTTGCTTCCCACATCCGTGATTGCAAGGTTTACATCTGACATATAGCCTTCGAATTTCGTCAATCCCCTGTTAAATACTGTCTGCAGCTGATGGTCTGCATAATCTGCCTGTTTCTGGGCAGCAGCCAGACAGCTTTCTAAATATTCCTGGTCGTCCTTTGAGGAATACTGGCTTAAGCCTTTCATTTCCTTAATGTTATCCACTACACTATGTGCGTCAATCGCTGACTGCACAATGGAAGTAAGATTATCTAAATCTCTTGCGATATCAGAATTGAACACTGTGCTTGCCTGTGTATTTACCACCAGTGTCTGATTCGATGCAATGGTATATTCAATATCCTGCCGGACTCTCTTTCCGTTTTCAAAATTAGTATATTGGATTGGATTAGCTGCATCTGTATTATTGGTACAGTCAAAATAATTCTCCGGTCGTAATTCTCCTTTGGAAAATCCGGTCTTATCATAATTTACAGAAACCGTTGCTCCGAATGATTTCAGATTTGATGCCAGCGTTTTTCCCATCAGGAATTCACCGGTGTCTTTATTAAATACGATGTCATTATCTGCTATTGCATAAGAAGACGCTTCTAAATCACTGGTGGTAACAGTGGTAACATTCAGCTCTTTCGTGGTCATCTGTCCGGTTGCTGTGTCTTTATAACTGTAACTGATTTTTCCACCAGTAATATCGGTAATATTGTCATAGGAAAGGCGCAATCTGTGCAGTGTAGTATTCTCCGGTGTACCCGGTGCTGTCTTTGCAGCTACGTCTGCAGCTGTCGGGGTCTTAACATTTCCATAGGAATAATTATATTCTTCGATTTTATCTGCGGATAAATACTCGCTGATATTATAAGCCTCTTTGCTGTCTGCCTGGAATGTCAAGGTTGAATTCGTCTTATAACCGGTAAATACCGTTCTTCCCGCATAATCTGCATCACCTTCAGAATAAATCTGGTCACTTAAGGACTGTAACTGTTTTAAAATAGTCTTACGGTTTTCTTCCGTCAGCGTTCCATTGGCTCCTGCATCACACTGGGTGTGAATGGTAGTCAGCAGCTTTTTCATGTTAGTAAGAGAGGTTTCGGTAACATCTAACCACGCCTCTGCATCCGGAATATTTTTTTCATAATACTGATTAATCTGGCTTAAACTGCTGCGCAGCCGAAGTGCACGGATAGCAATAACCGGGTCATCGGATGGCTTGCTGATTTTCTTCTGTGAAGTCATCTGATTATTCAATGTATTCACATTGGTCTTGTTTCCATTGATATTTATTTTGGTATTGCTCATGATCATGTTATTGGTTACTCTCATTCTAACAAACCTCCTTATACTCCGGTCTCTAAGATTAATCTGTCATACATCTCTGCCATAACAGAAACCATCTTGGATGCCAGATTGTATGCATTCTGGAATTTTACTAAGTCCAGTGCTTCTTCATCTTCATCTACACCGGATACAGACTGTCTCTGCATATCGATAGTCGACTCTATATTGGAATAATTCTTGCTGAAAAGCTCCGCTTCTTCTGTATCTACAGAAATATCCGAAAGCAGACACTGTAAGAAATCATCCGCCCCCGTTCCACGGTAAAGCTTGGTATCACTCTCTAATTTCTTCAATCTATCCAGCAATGTATATTTATCCACACCATCGGTGTACTCTGACCTGGTTACTGCTGCAAATCTTCCCGGGTCTGTTATGGACTCTGAATTTACAGCAAAGTTTAATGCTGTCAGCTGATAATAGGTATTGGAACCGGAGGATATCTGCGTATCTGTAAAATCATATTCTCCGCCTAAAGCTCTCTTTCCTACAAAGAAGCTTCCCATTTCTTTTCCATTTAAATCTACTGCCGGATCAGCTGCGTCTCCGCGTTCAATATCATTAAATGCTTTGGTAAAGCTCCTTAAGAACTGGTTCATCTGGGACATATAGTACGGGATTCCCATGGCATCCACACTCTTTCCAATGCTGACACTTTCTCCTAAGAACTTGCTTCTCTGGGATGCATTTAACTCCTGTTTTAATGTAAAAGTATAACTTCCATCTGCATTCATGGTAAAATCGGAATAAAGGTAATCATTGTTTAATACGGTTATGATTCCCTGTTCTGCAATGGATAATTTCTCTACATCCGTCATAGATGGATTCTTTACGGTAATCTGTGTTACGGTTCTTCCATCTACCACAGTATTCTGGATACTTCCGGCTTCTGTTCCTATTTTACCGGTAAAGTTCTCTGCATTATTTCCATCCCGCATTTCAAACAAAGCTCTTAAGCTTCCACCCATAGATGCACTGGCTGCATTGAATTTAACTCCAGTATCTGACCAGGTCAGGTCATATAATCCATCGATATCAGTCTGGTTAATCTTCTGCTCTCTCGCTTCATAAGAGAGGGTACGGTAATCGTATCCGTCCACCATGGTCTGTCCATTGATTTTCACGGTGTATTTATTAATTCCAAGATCCATATCCGGATAGTTACTGTTGGTAATCGGCACTTCTGATATTTCAACCGGAACAATTGCGGAAAGTTCATCCACCAAAAGTGCTCTCTTATCTCTCAGCTCATTGGCATGTCCACCATTGATTTCCACCTGATTAATCTGCTTATTAATCAATGCAATTTTCTCTGCAATGGAGTTTACATTATCTACAGTAGACTTAATCTCATTGTTTAAGGTTCCCTGTAATTCCTGAAGGTTCGTAGCAACTCCGTTAAAATAGGTAGCAAGACTCTGGGCGCTTCCGATAAACTGCTTTCTTACATTCTCATCAAAGTTCGTATGCTGTGTGGTATCCAGATTATTAAACATGGTTTTTAATAATGTGGAAAAACCCTTTTCCGTATCATCATCTGTAAAATATGTCTGAATCTGTTCCATATAGTAAAGACGTTTCTGATACAATCCAAGGTTTCCATTATTATTCCAGTATTTCGTGTCATAATAGCTGTCCCGGAGTTGTGTGACAGAAACCGCATTTACTCCGGTTCCGGTGGTTCCGTATTTTGCATTGACACGCATTCCCTCACCGGCTTCTTTATTCGTTACCTGTTTACTGTAACCCTTGGTCTGTACATTGGATACGTTATTGGCAGCAGTATTTACAGATGCCTGAAATGCATTTAATGCAGATGCTGCTATATTTAATCCAAAAAATTGTGACGGCATATTCCCACCTCTTCTATATTACAATCCGTTAATTAATGTCTCTATCATGTCACTTACCACATTCATAAAACGGCTGGCTGCATTGTAAGCATTCTGGAACTGAATCATACTGGTCAGTTCCTCGTCAGAAGAAACTCCGATTACCTGCTGACGCTTATTATCAACGGTATTTACCGTGTTATTCAGTGTCTCTGACATGGTATTGTAAACAGAACCTGCTGTTCCTGTTTCACCAATCATCTGTGCATAATATTCCATAAAGGTACATTTACTGGTAGCATTCGGATTCAAAGAAATCTCACTCTTCTTCCACATCTCTGTAAATGCGGTACCAAGCTGCTGCGCTACCTGTTTATTATTACTATCCTGTGTCAGATGCGGGATGTAAGATGGCTGGCTGATAATTTCATCATTTACCTTAAGGCTGGACAAGGTATACATTTTAGAAATATCTGTTGCACTTTCCTCATTGTATACATAGTATGTCCTGGTATTTCCAGCCGCATCCGTTACATTCACCTCTGTATAGCGATCCGTTCCTACCCTGGAAAATAGCTCCTGTGGCGGAAGCTTTCCATCACTTCCTACTGCGCAGTTATCTGTATCTAAAACTTTCATCCCCTGTGTAATGGTAAACGCATTTCCATCTGCTGTTGTTCCGGTTAAATCTGTGCCGGCATATTTTACATTCGGACAGAAGATATCATTGATTGCTGTAACCAGTTTATGTACCAGCTGGTCTAATTCTGCTTCTGTAGAAAGCATTACAGACATTCCTGCATCATCATTATATTCCTGACGGGATTTTCCTTCTATATCACGGTAATCTGCCACATAATTTCCGCGCTGCATTACCAGTGCCTTCAATTCTCCGATGTCGGTGTTATAAGCAGATGAAATATCTACATTAAAGTTAAATACATTGGCTGTCTGTCCACGATTCGTATCTGACATCTGCGGCCAGTATGGTGTAATATAACCGGTCTCGTCATCTACGCTTTTTCCCATCTCATATACCTGGGCACGATTTACGAAATCAACACCTTCTATTGAAACAAATACAGTTCCATCGTATTTCTCATCATAGTCGATATGAACCAGACCTGCCAGTTCGTCCAGTGCGTTATCCCGCTGGTCTCTTAATTCCATTGCAGTCTCGACTCCACCAGCCTCGATTTTTACAATGTTTTCGTTTAAATCATAGATTTTCTTTCCCAGTTCATTAATCCGGTCAATATCTTTGGAAATTTTTGTATTTAAATTATTCTGATATTTCTGTAAACTTGTGTAAACGGCTTTCGCCCGGCTGATAAACAGACTCGATTTCTGCATTACAAGTTTCTGGTTTACCGAATCAGACGGATCTTTGGAGAACTCTTCAAATGCAGTATATAAAGACGAGATACTATCCTGGAATGCTTCTCCCTCCAGCTCCTGAAAATAAGTATAAATTTCATTTGTTGCAGAGTAGCATGCGGAATAAAAAGACTGTCTTCCAGTCTCTGTACGATATGATTTATCTAAAAATATATCTCTTGAATGAATGACATCTGCAATACTTACACCAAGTCCGGACTGCTGATTACTGATTGCTGCATTTTTATCAAATGTATTGTAATGGCGGTCCGCCTGAATGACCTGCTGGCGCACATATCCGGTTGTGTCAACATTCGCAAGGTTATTTGCTGTCGTATTCAAGGCATTCTGGCTTGTCCGAAGTCCAGAAGAACCAATATATAAACTTCCCATTCCATTTGCCATGGTACTTTTCCTCCTGCCTACTGTTTCGTGTCAAAAGCGCTGCTTCCTAACAAATCTCCGGTATTGTATGCAGATTTGTTATAATTTGCCGTTTCCGGTGCCTGTCGCAGGCTCTTAAACAAGGTCAGGTCAAACTCCACCATCTCTAAGGACTGTTTTATCAGTGCCTGATTCTGTGTGTTTAGCTGTGCCATTTCCTTTAACGTCCTGTGAAGTTTATCCCGAAGTGAAATAAGGCGGCTTTGTTCTTTTGGCTGTGATTCCAGTATCTGTATCATGGTCTCAATGGTAAAATCATCCTTTGATTTACCCAGTACATCTGCCATATCCTGTAAGATAGTTCTGCGGCGCACTTCATATCCATGAAGCACATCTGTCATTTCCTGCTCCATTGCAGTAATTTCTTCCAACCTCTTTACATTTCCGGCAACCAGTACATCTGTCTTCTCTTTTGAAAGAACAATCAACTCCTGATATTGTTTATCTTCCTGCAGAAGTACATCTGCCAAATCCTCCATCAAACTAGCCACGGCTTATCCTCACTTCTTACTTCTTCATTTCGTTATATTTTGCCAGTAACATACTTGCAAAATCTCCGGAATCCACATCATATTTTCCTGACTGGACACTTGTTTTCAGTTCTGCTACTTTATCTTCCCTGATATCCGAAGCTTCTGCGACTGCCTGTTTTGCGATCTGGTAATCTCTTCCCAACTGGGAAATCTGCACTTCATCCCTGCCTGTGCTTACACCATATGGCTGCTGTACTTTACCAGTCTTACTTGTTTTATATATGGATGCGATCTGGTTATAAGCTTCTATACGCATAACGGCATCTCCTTTCTTCCTTGAAATGATTCGCATTTCTGTTGTCTAATCTATTTATCGGACGTTTTTTTGGAAAACTTAGTGCAATTTTAAGAAAATATTTTTTCCTCCTGTTACCGGTCTGTAGTGCCTGCAGCAGCTTCTTGCGTAAAATAGCCCCGGCATCACCGACACCGGGGTTATCTCTTTTATTTTCATTCTTATATAATATCCTTAATGGATAAAATGTGACGTTTCATATTTTCAAAATACTGATTCATCATGCGATATGCATTTTCCATGCTGCAATAATGATTCTCTGCAAGATTAAGAAGTGCATCCTCCACCTGGTAAATTATCTTATCATTGATATGGTACTGTAATGCTCCTTTTTCTACCTGAAGATACTTTGTCTTAATCTCAGGCAGTCCCAATGTTTCATTGAGGCTGCTTCCTCTTGCATCTTCTTCCAGTAATATGGAGAGGTTTCTTCTGGAAAGGTTATAGATATGAGCATGTACCCGAAATCCGATATGCAAATCGCAGTCATCATATACTTTAAATCCTTCATCACTGCCTGATATATCCATAAAATGCACATTCAGTTCCTTCATAATTGGTTCTATTCCAAGCCTTGCATCCGGGAAGCCTCTATGGCAGACAAAGTATATTTCACAGTTTCCAAAGAATCTTCTTACAAACTGGGTCAATTCTACTGCCAGACCCCAATTCGCCATGTTTCCGCAATCCGAAATACAGATTTTTCTACAGGATGTCAGCCCTTTTCCGGTATATCTTGTAATTCCAATATGTTCCAAATCATACCATGCCGGACAACCTGTCATCGCTATATTATCGTAACCATTGTTGCGCAATACATTCACGGTTGCAATATCCCTGCATCCCATCTTCAGGCCTTTTTCCGTTGCTTTCTGAAACAGTGCCCTCATAGGTTCTTCAAATTGATAACTATACTGGCTGACCACATCTGAATTGTGTTCCCACCATCCCATGCCAAGGAGCATAACTGGGATTTTAATTTTATTTAAATCATCTGTAACTGGTGCCATCCTTGGATAAAATCCATTACAATATCCAGGTCCACCGGCAAACACTAAAATATCGCAGGCATTTATTTCTGGAAGTTTTTCTTCCAGACTCTGATTTCGATAATATTCCACGATTTCACTGTCTGGATAAAAATATTTCAGTAATGAAATTGCCCGGTTCTTTATCAAAAAATCGCCGGCATTAATAATTGCTCCGTGTAATACAGCTATTTTCATCTCCGTCACCTCTCTTCTTTTATTTTACGTTTCCTTTTAATAGTATCTGTAACTTCTCACCGGATGGCTTGCGGTATACACGATTGACAGGATTAAAAGCAGTACACTGATTCCCGCCAGCACAATGGTTGCAATTGCAAGTCCTTTTTTCTTCGTCTGTAAGCCCTGGAATCCACACCAGAATTCCAGCACAATTATAATTGCTCCGTATGTAATACCAAAGAAGGATAACAGCAGTCCCACCAAGCTGATTACAAAACCTGCAATCGTCCAGTTCTCCCTTGTCTTTCTGGATTTCTCCACAAACTGATTGGCACTGTTCTGTGGCGGGATATACCCCTGCTGTGGTGGCATGCCCTGCTGCATCGGTGCTCCCTGCTGCATTGGCATTCCCTGCTGCATCGGTCCTCCCTGCTGCATTGGCATTCCCTGTTGTGGTGTCATACCCATCATATCAATGCGATGCAGTTCTACAAACAGCGGTTCTAAATCATCCCGGAAAGATTTCTTTGGAACGGCACCTACAAAGCCTTCCAGCCCTCTTGGTTTCTCAAAAGTTCCCATATATGCCAGCACAATCACTTCTGTTCCATGAATGTAATATTCTATAGAACGTTTTCCCTTTATCCACGGGTCATTGAAGAAATAATAATTGGCATTTGGCTTTGGTATCTGTACATACTGGTTGGCTGCCAGATAATTCTGAATCACCTGGTTAATCACTTCCGGTGCCGCATGCACGCTAAATCTGTATTCTGTTTTTTCTTTGCTCATTTTTCCTTCTCCTTTATATTATGTAAACCACCTTTATTCCATCGGGCATCCCCGGCGTTCCGGTCCTTCCATGCCGCTTACATACCGGGCATTGAATTCCATATTAATCTCCCGGAGTTCCTTCTCTCCATCAATGTATGCCTGATACATTTCCACGATTCCGGCACTGCATCCATCGCAGGTTGCAGAAATATTTCCCAAGGATTCTGCAACAATTGCCTCACGTTCTTCTTTTGTTGTATCTTTGATTAAATATCCGCTCATCCTTATTCTCCTTACCAATCACTTTTACGCAAACAGCTTCTTCACATTTTCAGCATCAAAGGTTACGGATGGCACATGGTCTACTTCGATCTGATAAAGGGCATTGGCTGCCAAATGTTCTGCTGCCTGCTCTAAATCACGGATACCGGAAGTATGCTTAAACTGCTCTACGATTGCATCCAGTCCATCCTCTGTTACAACACATTCACCCTGATGCAGGCCGATTCGTTTTAATACCTTCGGGAGTGCAAACCGGGAGAAGATAATCTTCTTTTCTTCTGATGTATAATCCGGGATATCAATTACTGCAAAACGGGATAAAATCGGTGCACTGATATCGGCTTTATTGTTAGCAGTAGCAATCGGATAAACTCCCACGGTCGGAACCATACATTCCATATAGTTGTCGGTAAATCCAAGGTTATCTAACAAGGTTAACAACACATCTGCCGGGTTTCCATTTCCCTTGCCGGATGCTGCTTTATCCAACTCATTGATAATAAATACCAGATTGGATTCTCCTGCCATAGAAAATGCTTCCATGATAATTCCAGGCTTTGCATTGGCATAGATACGGGAGCTTCCGGTCAGCTGCTCCGGGTCATTGATGGAACTCATATCCAGTGTTGTCCAAGGCAGCTTCAAGATTCTTGCTACCGCATAGGCTATCTGGGATTTCCCGGTTCCCGCCGGTCCCACCAGAAGCAGTCCATATGCCGGCAGGGTATGGGTTCTGTTAATCTGAATGATGGTTTCCATGATACGCTGTTTTACTTTCTCCATGCCATATAACTCTTCATCGAGAATCTTTCTTGCTTCTACCGGATCAATTGCCTCAAAATAATTGCTCTTCCACTGGATATTCATCATAATAGACAATGCTCTCTGGGCATGACGGCGTTCCTCCGGTGATACCTCATGGGAGCGTGCTACTGCAAGGTTTCTTCTCGCCCAGAGGCGGATATTATCCGGCATGGTTCTGCCGGCACAGGTCATAAAATCGGAAATGCTCTGTAAGCTGGTCAGCTTCATATCATCTCCATTTTCATCCTCTTCTTCCTCGTCCATTTCCTCTGTCGGTGCACTGCTGGCAAGAAGTCTCTCTATCATAAACTGTAAAAATCCATCCTCTGCCGACAATTTGGTTCCTGCACCAAAGGTTGTCTCCCGAATCTTGTATACAGCATACCCGTCTTCCCGGTTTTCTCCGGAAAGGCGCACACTGATATGATTTTCTCCCAGCCATTTAATCAGGCTGACGAAACGTGCATCTACTTTTAAAATATCTGCGCTGTAAGTCTCGCTTTCTTCCTTAAATTCAAAAGCAGTCTGCTGGCTCTGGTTTGCAAACACACCACCGGAATGATGTTTCCAATGACGGCTCTTATTGTCCAGTATAAGAATCGGCTCCTCCGCTGTCTTCTCCTTCTCGTTGGACTGAAACGTTGTATAAGTGCATATGGACTCTGTCTTTTTCCCGCCCGGTGCATTACTAAAGTCAAAAACTGGCATTTTTCTCTCTCCTGTATTTTTCATTTGTCCTCTTAAACTGATAAAAAGACCTTTTCTCTCAGAATACCACAAGGGTTCTGAAAAGAAAAGGTCTTGCTGTTTTGTTTTATTATCTGCTGTTATTCTACGCCTTTTAAGATTTCAACCATATCAAGCTTGCGGATTCGTTTCGAGAACATGAAGCTTACCTGCATGGAAATAATCATAACAAAAATTCCTGCTATCACATAATCCACCGGTGCCAGCATCAGGTTGTAATCAAAATTCTCTCCGTTGGTATTAATCATGGCATTCAGCGAAACATTTCCAAGAGGTGCTCCGATAATAATTCCAATGATACTAAGCCACAGATTCTGCATGCTTAAAATTCTTCTTATCTTAGAGGAACGCAGTCCCAATACCTTTAAGGTTGCAAATTCTTTTACTCTTTCATGAAAGGAAAGTACGCCGGAATTATATAATACGACAACTATCATAAGTATGGAAAATACTGCCATCATACCTACCATCATATTCATGATTTGCATACTGCTTTCATAGGCCGCCTGCATTTCGCTCTTACTGTTTACTCCGGTTACATAATCAAGGTCGGTCTTGTCTTTTGCTGCTTTATCATCCGTCATCAGAAAGCTTGGTATATATTCCGCACCTATTTTCTCATAATCTTCTCTAAGATATGCAATTCCCTGGGACTCAAGGCTCCGGTAAATGGTTCCAACCTTTGCTTCATACCAGGTATTTTTCGTATAAAGATGCCAGTATACGGTATCTCCTACCTTTACATCAAGGTCGGCTGCCAGCTTACGGCTGATGCCGATGGTTCCCGGTGTCAGCTCTTTAATCTGATTATTTAAGTCAAGAATATTATATAAATTCTTTCCTTCTAAAACAGTGATGGTTTCTTTTTTCTTTTCATCGACTGGTGCATTTTTCTTCTTTGCCACTTCCACCTGATTTACCATTACCACTTCGCCGTCCAGTTCCTCTGCCATATCGTCTACAGTTTCTGTCTTGGCATCTTCTGAAAATTTAATCTGGTACTCACCTACGGTTACGCGGTTAAAGTTAATCTCTATCATACTGCCTAAGAGTTCATTACAGCCGACTGCATATATCATCAGCAGCATACCGACTGCCGTTCCGATTACACACATAAAACTTCTTAACTTGGCTCTGGAAATATCCCTGAGATTGTACTGGCTGGTAAAGGAAAGTTTTTTCCAGAATGGCAGTCTCTCAAAAATGCATTTCTTTCCCTTCTTCGGTGCTGCCGGCCGCAATGCTTCTGCCGGCTTAATACGAAGCAGTTTCCTGCAGCTGATATAGGAAGCAAGTACACATACTGCCACAATGCCTGCTGCAATGATAAAATACATCGGATGGAATACAGAATGTAATCCCGGTACGATATACCAGTTTGCAAACATGCCAATGACTGCCGGGCTTCCCCACAAAGTTCCCACTAACAGTCCAAGAACGACTCCAACTACCGAAACAACAAGACTGAAGCTGATATAATGCAGCATGATTTTATGCCGTTTCAAACCAAGGGCATTCATGGTTCCTATCTGGGTACGCTGCTGTTCTACCATTCTCCCCATGGATGTTGCAATTACTAAGATTGCGATTCCCACAAATATAATGACAAATAAATAGGAAAATGACTGATGCTGTTCTAATTCACTGTCTAATCTTGCCAGTCCAGGAATGGATTTTCTATCCACAATGGCAGAATAATCACGGTCAATGCTTTCTGCCAAAGCCTCCTCATGGGCAAGCCCGCCGCCATCGGTGGTTACAATAATCATCTGGGTATATGGCATTATTTTGGCAAGCTTTTCATCGCTGATTTTATCTATCATCTGACCTAACATTTCCTGGGTAATGTCATCTTCTGTAAGTCCTGCCTCTTTTAACTGCTCTACTTTTTCATCTAAAGCAGTGGTATTTTTCTTAACATCCTTCCAGGTGATTTTTCCGGTATCAACCATGTGGTTGATATGATCACGGATTGGGAATGCATCATAAGACATGTATACAATTGCAATATTTTCAAGATACATATCTGCATCTCCGTCAGCTTCACGGAATTCGTATTCTGCACTCTCTACCAATCCTTTTACTTCTCTGGTAAAGGTAATTCCATTGTATTCAATGGTAAAATCATCGCCTACTTTAATATTTCTAAGCTTGGCAAATGCATTGGCAAGCCAGATTCCATCGGTATCCGTCGGGTCAAAAGGTTCTCCCGAAATATAATATGGTGTATCTACAAGGTTTTCACGTTCTAAATAAATATCCACCTGCGCACCATCACAATCCGGTGCACTTCCGGTCACGGACATACGAAGCTGTGCATCTTTTACAAAATCAAGGTTTCTTACGGTATCAAGCTCATCATCGGAAAAGCCTTCTCCATACATCCAGACATCGGAAAGATTACATTCTTTATGGTAATTTTCTCTGGCAACCTTCTGGGATAATACATGTCCCTCAAAGGTACAGAATAATGCCATCGCTAATGCAGCCAGCAGAAATACGGAAAAGAATGCGCCAAAATTCGCCTTGTAATCACGCAGCATTTTGCGAAATAACATTACCACGCCACCTCCTCTACAGCCAGTGGATATTCATTTTCCACAATTTCACGTATTTTTCCGTTTTTCATGCGAATGACTTTGTCTGCACATTTTGCAATATCTGCATTATGGGTTACTAAAATTACAGTATCCTGATTCTCTCTGCTTCGTTTCTGTAACAACTGTAATACAATCACTCCGGTCTCGGAATCCAATGCACCAGTCGGTTCATCGCCAAGAATAATTCTTGGTTTCTTGGACAACGCTCTTGCAATGGAAACACGCTGCTGCTCTCCACCGGAAAGCTGTGCCGGGAATTTATTCTTATGGTCAGCAAGACCTACGGCTTCTAACATTTTGCCCGGGTCTTCCGCATCCTTTACGATACTTTTTGTCAATGCCACATTTTCATATGCGGTAAGACTTGGCAGCAGATTATAGAACTGGAAGATGAATCCAATCTTATCTGCCCGGAAATCGGATAGCTGTTTATCGTTCATGGAAGAGACTATTTCCCCATCAATAATAACCTCTCCCTCTGTTGGCTGATCCATTCCGCCCAACATATTAAGCACGGTTGATTTTCCTGCACCGGACTGTCCTAAAATTACCACGAATTCCCCTTCTTCAATGGTAAAGTTCACATGATTGACCGCATATTGCAGTGCTTCTCCCTCTCCATAGGTACGAACCACATCTTTAAACTCAACAATTGTTTTTTTTGTTTCTTTTTTCATAGTTCCATATTCTCCTTTTTTGCACGAGTTAGTCATGTCTAATCGGAATTATAGCATAAAAATAAGGATAACCAAGTTCCGGTTATCCTCTTGAGAAATATTATCATTAATTTTCAAAAAAATTTATTCTATTAATCCTTTGATTTCATCCACAGATAATCCTGAAATTTCTGCTATCTGCTCCAGAGAAAAGCTACCCATCTGGAGCATCCGGGTTGCTGTTTTAACAGATGCCTGCTTTTCACCACGTTCGATGCCTTGTGCTAAACCTTTCTCTATACCCTGTTCTACCCCTGCCTCAAACTCCGCTTTGCGAAGTTTCTTTTCTTCTTCCACTTTATCATATTCGAAAATACTCATCGCAACTACCTCCGCACGATTCTTTTTCAGGAAATCAGCAAGTATATTCTCCCGGATGCATTCTGTAACCGCTCGTTCCACAGCATCCTCCAACGGAAGCTGCTCTGCATACTTTCTGACTTTCGCCACATACTGCGCATACTCCTTTAATTTTCGGCAATGCTGCATTAATTCGCAATTATGTCCTTCATTGATATTTAATGTTGTCACAATCAGTTCCAATGCCGGTTCTGCTCCGGTATGTAAAAAAGCATCTGACAACCGGCTGATGCAACAGTCCTCTAACGGCTCTATTCCATTATAAAAAACAAAAAAGCCGGGAGTCGGAATCTTTTGGATTGCAGATGAATATAACGATTTCCGGTCGATGAGTTTCTGGTATTCTGCTGCAATATAAAACAAGTCCCGAAGAGGAATATTGGGATTTACTGTAGACTGATGTTCATAAAGATAGAGATTCATGTCTAAAATAAATGCCAGATCATTTTTCATTCCCATATAAATAGCATTTTCCAATGTTACAATTTCCAAGTCATCGGGATTGGTATAATTCCGTTTGTTTACCGCATTATAGAGTGACAGAAGTGACTCCCTGTCTGAAAAAAGCATACGAAAAATCGTATCCTTATAATTGCGGTTTGCTGCTGGTACTTTCTTTGTCATATGTAGTTCCTCCTTTGATTTGCAGGAAGCTGCTACATACTCCTTTTCCTGTAACTTCTCCTGCTTTTTATTTAATAAATGGTATAAAAAGCATAGATAGATACAGAAATGTCATAACGCTTAAGACTGCCAGAATGGAATAATAGAAAATGCTATCTGGATTGTATTTCATGCTTTGGATTATTGTATCACAAAGATTTTGTCCCCAGCAATCCTTTTATGAATATTTTAGATTTCTAAGAATCTCTTAAGTCTCATTAATGGGTCCGTTCATATTCTAAGAATTCTTTTGTCTTAGACCAGTACTTGATTCCCCAGTTTTCAAAATTCCATTCTTCCATATAGGCATTACACTCATAATCCACATAATAGAGGACATTTTGCCACAGGATAAAATTTGTAGGAAAATAATCAATATTTGTATGTGCAGTATATAACTTTGTGCACATTTCTTTTACCTGTTGCAGACAGATTTCCGGCAGTGCGTCCTTTTCCACCTGCTGATAGACAGTGTCTCCCGGAATGTATTCCTTTAAAATGCGTTCCTGTGTCTCATCTATATCAAGCAGCTTTGGCATGGTAATTCCAATTTCCATAAGCCGTTTATAATCCCTTTTTTCAGCCTCTAACTTATTATCAAACTGATAATAACTGCATGGTTCATGGTGAATCTGTTTCAGGACATATTCCTTCTCCCCATCTGTCACAAGATAGGAATAGCCGCCTTTCCCCTTTCCAAACAGTTTTTTCACTTTATATTCTTTTCCGTTTAATGTCATTATCTCTTCTTCCGGCAGCTCCATTTCCGCTCCGATATCCAGTTTCTTTTCATAAGCCAGCTTATCTGCCATACGGATGCTGCGCTGTTTTCCGGTATCATCCACTAGAAGAATCGTAACCATCGGTTCTTCCCCTTCCGGCCGTCCTTCACAGCCGAATTCATCCTCAATAATATCTGTGATTTTGTATTTTTTCATCTGTTGATTCCTTTCCTGTTACTTCCTTTATTTCTTTTGAAATATCTATGCTTCTATTACGAGACCAACTTTTAACTGCTCCTCCATATCGCCTAACTCCTGCTGTAGAATCCGAAAAGCTCTTCCTCCCGTACAGTGACCGGTATAAATCTTTTTTACACCGGTTGCCTTTATTTTTTCTGCCAACTGCCGAATTTCAGTTTCCCCCTTTTGAAAAATGTGGAAGCCACCAATCATCATTTTTGCCGGCTTTTCAAACAGTTTGCTGACCTCATTTATAATATTGTCTGCGCCACCATGCGAACAGCTGTTAAAAATAATAAGACCATCCTCTTCCTCTATTACAAGACTTTGTTCATGGGCGAAATCGTCCGGTCGCCAACGTCTGCCGTCTCTGATATACATTTTATTGGCGGCTCCGATTGTCTCAAGACCTTTTGTCGTATGGGGAATCAGATATACATTTTCATAAAGTTTGTACTTTCCGGTCACATATTCAATTCTATCCTTCTGTCTGGTTAAGATATGTTTTGGAATTCCAATATATTTATGAATAAACCACTTCTTAAAATAACAGTTTTCACCGGTTCCCTTTTGAAGATAAAATTTCGCATTCTCATTTTCTTCAAAAAATGCCTGCATCCCATTTGCATGGTCATAATGGGCATGGGACAATACCCCATAATCCACTGCCCCGATATCCTTTTCCAATGCTTTTGCATTTACCAGAAAACGGTTTGATGCACCCGTATCAAGCAGTATATTTTTTCCTGCCTGTTCGATATAAATGCTCAACCCCCATTCTCCAGTTGCAATTTCCGTTCCTATATTATCTACTAATACAGTTGCTTTCAAATTGAATCCCCCTTTTCTTATCTCATTACTTTTCATTATACCAATTTCCACTATTTCTACAATCATATCCTGGCAGCTTTCTTCCTGCAATTTTCTTCATGCATCTATCATCCATTGTAGTTTCTCCTGTTTCTCGTATTGTTAACTCATATCTTATTTCAGGTTGACATTCAGTTAATTTTTGTTTATCATAAAGAACTGTAAAATTCACACAGATACAAAGGAGACAAACCATGGATGCACTGACACTGGCACAGGAAATTATTGACGGACGACGCATTACGAGAGAGGATGATTTATCCTTTTTTCTTACCTGCGATTTAAAGGAATTATGCGAAGGAGCCGACAAAATCCGTGCTGCAAGAATCGGAGATAAAGTAGATTTATGTTCTATCATAAACGGACGAAGCGGACGCTGTCCGGAAGACTGTAAATATTGTGCCCAGTCTGCACATAACCATACCAACTGTGAAGTATATGACTTCCTGCCGGAAGAAGATATTATCAAAGCCTGCAAAATGAACGAAAGCGAAGGCGTTGACCGATTTTCTATCGTAACTGCAGGAAAAGCGCTGACCGGTCCGGAGTTTGAAAAAGCCATTCACGCCTTTGAATCCATGCATCGGGAATGCAAAATCGATTTATGTGCTTCCATGGGATTTTTAGATGAGGAACAACTGCACCGCCTTCATGAGGCAGGCGTTACCAGCTATCATCATAATATAGAAACATCACGCCGGAATTTTCCAAATATCTGCACCACCCATACCTACGATATGAAAATTGAAACTTTAAAGAAAGTAAAAGCGGAAGGCATGTGCGCCTGCTCCGGTGGTATTATCGGAATGGGTGAAACCTGGGAAGACCGTCTGGATATGGCAGTAAGTTTAGCTGAACTGGGAATTGATTCTATTCCAATCAATGCTTTAATGCCAATCCCGGGAACTCCATTAGAAAATCTGCCGCAGTTAAGTGAAGATGATATTCTGCGTACCATCGCATTCTTCCGTTATATCAATCCGGATGCAAATATCCGTCTGGCTGCCGGCCGTGCACTGCTTACCAACGATGGTGAAACTGCTTTTCAGGCTGGTGCATCTGCAACCATTACCGGAAATATGCTGACTACCGTTGCCTGCGCTACCATAAGAAGTGACCGGAAATTGTTAGAAGATTTAGGCAGGGATGTAACTCCGGATTACTGGAAAGAAGCATAATAGATTCTTATGGACCTTTGATAGAAAAAAGGAAGCCGTTCCATCGGAACTGCTTCCCTTTTTTTATGCGGATAACCCACAAAATATTTTCCCGCGTTTATACGATTTTCCTACACCTGTATTCGGTCTGCAATTTCATTTCCCATTGCAAATCTGCTGTCTTTTGCCCCAATAATTACACAGTCACGCATTTTCTGGATGAGCTGTATGCGTTCCCCCTCATCTACAGAGTGGCTATGCAAGAAATCAAGCACTTCCGGCTGACCAAACATCCACTGAATGGTATAGGTTTCACCTGGTGTTGCTTTTGACAATGCCTGCATAGAAATTCCTCCTTTTCTCCTATTGTAGTTTTCACCTGCCCTGTTAGTCAATTGCTATCTTAGTTGCAATCTTCCAACAAATAGTATACGTATATAACAGGAGTAAGATACGGATTTTCTCTTTTATCTTTTTAAAATATCTTCCAAATCCAGACCATAACGTTTGGCAATATCTCTTGCATAACTTAAGCCATCCGGTGTCGTCCGGATGACCCGGTAACTCCGGGTACCCTCTTCTTTACTTTCCATCATTGCCACCAGATTATCGATTTTGCCTTTATTCTCCGGATGCTCATTATAGGTATCCAGCTGTTGTGTCAAATCATGAATATGGGTCACATAAAGGCCACAGCAGCCGATAATTCCGATTCCGGTCAGCACCTCTGATGCTATGTAGCCTGCCTCAAGTCCACTGGTACTGGAAAAAGATTCATCCATCAACAGCATATCCGTATCTGACAGTTGTTTCATGATTTCACTCAGTCTTACACACTCACTTTCCAGTCTGCCCATTCCATAATTATTCTCATCAGAGGATGGAAAATGTGTAAATATTCCAGACACCGGACTCATTACCGCCTCTTCTGCCGGAACAAACAGCCCCAGTTGGAATAACGCCTGCGCCATTCCGATGGAATAGGCAAAAATAGATTTCCCTCCGTGATTTGGGCCGGTTATCAGATAGAATCTTCCTTTTTCATCCAGCTCAAAGGAATTAGACACAATTGTTTCCTCTACGGAATTCACTGCCAGCATGGGATTGTATACATGCTTTAACTCACAGCGTTTCTCCTGCATGGATGCAATCTTCGGTCTGCACATGGCAAATCCCTTTTCTTTCATGGAACGGATAAATTTTACTCCGGCAGTCAGAAAACGGATATCATCCAATAAAGCAATAAACATATTTGTATTAATGTGATAATAATTCTGCACCAGCGGTTCAAACTCCCTCAGCGGCTTTGCAAAAATAGTCTGCAAAGCTGCATTCATGGAATAGTCTATAGCATCCTGTTCATCATTGTGCAGCACCCGGCTCAGTGGATAGAGTGCCGACATCAGATGCCATTTATCTTTTTTCCCTTTTTTCAAAAGCCGGTCCATGATAGTTCCTGGATGGAACTGCTCCTCATTGACAGAAATCAGTCCGGCTTCTTTCGGTCTTAAATTGCCATCAAGATTAATACCTACGGTTACGCTTTTGATATGCCCGAAGTTCAGTTCCATTTTCGGAAGTTCCTCATTCAGGCTCTGGTACTCGCTGCTTGCTACGATTGAGTGAATTTCTTTTTTGAAATTCTGCATACCTTCCGAATGAATCTCTGCTTTTTCCAATGCATCCGCAAACAGATTTACAATTTCCTGATACATTTCAAGATATCGCACCGAACGCAGGGCTGAATCCGTCGTAAAATCACTGTTTAATACTCTTCGCATATCATTGATATTATAAATAATGGATACCGCCTTGCAAAATGCCTCGTAAAGTGATGGATTTTCCACCAGATCTTCTACTACGCCCAGACGATACTCTAATACCCGCTCATCTGTAGAGAAGAAATTTTCCAGTGAAAGGTCTGCCACTCCCCGGTAACTTTCCTTAATCAGTATTACCATAGCATCAATTTTTAATGCGTGGATAAATTTATAATCCTTCATGGGAACGGCTTTGTTCCGGTCATAATCCGGTGGATATAATAAATGAAAATCTGTCTGCATTCCACTTACGCTCCTTTTCTCTATTGTGTCCTTCTCTGTCATGCATCTGAGCGTGAATATGCATTTTTCATCTGGCTGCTTAATTCAAACAGCACTTTATCCAAAGTATCCTGTGTCTCTTTCTTAAGCATTTCTGCTATCGCATTATTTGCCTGCTGCATCAGTTTCTGTCTGTTTGCTGCGTCCTTTTCTTCTGCCAGAAGTGCATCATAGGTATGCAGCAGTTCCCGCCCTTTTGCCATCACATGCATCTGGTAGCGTTCGATGTGAAAAAGGGATCTGTGATAAGAGGCATCTGCCATAGCTGCAATCATACGGCTTGCCCAGTAGAAATTATCTGTAGAAACTTCTCCGGTGGTATTGGATACATATTCCGGCGTTGTCTCCACTTCACCGTAAAACGGAACCAGCACATTAAATACATTTGATGCAAATGCTACCCACTGTATGATGTTTCCTGTATTTTCGGTAATGTCCGCCTGCTCCGGCCGCATTTCAATCACAGAAAGAAAATCATTCCGGTTAACTCCAATGGAACGGAATGCGCCTTTCATGGATTTTTCCCCATAAGAACCATATGGGTCATACGGTGTTCCCTGAAAATGTGCGGATAATACATATTTTACATCTTCGATTGTTACCTTTTTCTCCGGTTTCAAGCACCATGGAATATCATCGGATGCCGGCGTATAATCAGCCTGCTCCCCATCCCATTTATAGGTATGTGGGTTGAGATAACGCTCCATAAACCAGGCTCTTGGTGTATTGTATACATGATCGGAATCATCATGGGAACCAAATGCATCTCTTGGATTTAAGCTGCCATCCAAAGAAAGATTCAGATGATTTTCCTCAATAAATTCCCGCAAATCCTTTGAGCACATATAGTCCTTCTGTGTAGTAAGGGCATCCTCTAAATCAAAGGTATCAAGTCCCAGCTGGTTTGGCATTACCACATAGACATCATCCGGCACTCTTCCTGCCATCCAGTGATGTCCGCCAATGGTCTCAAGCCACCAGATTTCATCCTTATCCTGAAATGCAATTCCATTCATCTCATAGGTTCCATACTGCTCCAACAAACTGCCCAGGCGAATGACACCCTCTCTTGCACTGTGAATGTACGGAAGCACAATGTATACAATATCCTCTTCTCCAATGCCGCCGATAATCTCTTCCCTGCCATTTTCTGCCGGATGGTAGGTCACCAGAGGATCTGCTCCTAAGACGCGGGGATTGGAAGTTATGGTCTCTGTTGCAGTCATGGCAACCTTTGCCTCATTGACTCCACAGGCAGCCCAGACACCTTCCCCGTCTACCGCATTCGGCATTGCCGTGTAACGCATCGGATGCTCCGGCAATTCTATTTTCACATGAGATAATACAGACTGATAGATTGTCGGCTGTTCTTCCGGATGAATTACCACATATTTCTTAGGTGTAAAATGTCCGGCACCGGAATCATCATTTCGTGCAATTATGGTTGCTCCATTATAAGAAGCTTTTTTCCCTACTAAAATAGTTGTACATGGCATATCTGTTCTACCCCTTTTCCTGTTTCATTGAATGTTATTTCTAACGATAGCCCATCTTCGTCTCATAATTTACGATGGTATCCTCATTGGTTCTCTCTATTTCCGATAACATATCTTCTTTGAAATCGTCCGGTTCAATGGTTCCGTTGTACCAGGATTTTCCATTGAAATATTCCTGTAGTCCTTCATCTAAGAATTTTCTTCCATGTCTTGCATAGATTTCATTTCTGGCAATCCGAAGGTCCTCCTGGGTCAGATTCTCCAAATCAGCTTCCGTTAATAATCGGCTGGCACTCTCCGGAAGAATATATTCTGCTTCCTCTTCTCCAACTGCTCCGTCTGTTCCCATGTCCTCATTTCCGGTTGTATCTTCTTTATTTATTACTTCGGAAGTTTTCTCAGATGCTTCCTGCTGTCCGCTTACATCTTTCCTATCTGTCTGCTCTGTAGACATTTCCGTCTCTGTGGTCTGCTCCGTTGTAACCACCGGCTTATCGGTAATATCATCCTGCTTTGCCGGCTGATTGCCCTTGATAAATAACAATACTATAATTGCAATCAGAATAATAATAAGAACTGCTGCACCGATTAATAAATATACCATGGCACCGGAGCCGGATTTCTTCTCAGTTTCATTCTTATTTTTATTTGATACTTTTTTACTGTTCTTTGTTTTTGTTACTTTCTCATTCTTTTTTTGTTGTGGCTGTGGTGCTGGGCTTGCCTGTCTTACCGGGGTCTGCTGCTGTGTCGGTTCCTGCTGTGGTACTGAAGCTCTCTGCGGTGTCGGATTTGGCTGGATTGCTCCTGGCTGAAAAGCTTCTACTTTCGTTCCGCATTTGGTACAGAATTTTGCATTTACCGGTAATTCATTTCCACATTTTGTACAAAACATTTTTTTCCTCTTTTCTGCTATTTTATGTTTCTTTTGTTTCAAATTTTCAAATTATTTTTATTATAGATTCTATTGTACAAAAATGCGGGACACCAATTCCGTATCCCGCATTATCTTTTTTATCTTTTAAATTTCTTCCCGTCCTGTTCTGGAACGAATTACGAATAATACGCCAATTAATACCACGATACAAACCGGAAGTGCCAGCCATGAAATTCCTGCCAGTCCTGCTGCCTGCAGGATACCAATCAGGAAATAGCCCAGTAAGCAGACTGCTGCAACTGTCAATGCATACGGAAGCTGGGTTGCTACATGGTTAACATGCTCACAGTGGCCACCGGCAGATGCCATAATTGTGGTATCTGAAATCGGTGAGCAATGGTCTCCACAAACTGCTCCTGCCAGACAGGACGCAATGGAGATTACCATCATCTGTCCGCTTGGGAATACACCAAGGACAATCGGAATCAGAATACTGAAGGTTCCCCAGGAGGTTCCGGTTGCAAATGCTAAGAATGCAGCTACCAGGAAAATAATCATTGGCAGGAAGCCCTGCATTGCATTTGCTGAATTTGCTACCAGATCAGCCACGAATACTTTTGCTCCTAAGAGATTGGTCATTCCGGATAAGGTCCATGCCATAGTCAGAATCAGAATCGGAGCAATCATCGCCTTAAATCCTTCCGGAATACATTCGGTAAATTCCTTAAAGGATAAAACATCACGCAACATGTAATAGATAAAAGTAAATACAAGTGTTACTGCGCCGCCAAGAACCAGTCCGACGGAAGCATCACAGCCAGAGAATGCCTCTACAAAGGAAGTTCCGCTGAAGAAGCCACCGGTATAAATCATGGCTACGATACAGCTTACAATCAAAACAGCTACCGGAAGAATCAAATCCAGTACGTGCGAGTTTTCTTTTACAACTTCCTCTTCATTATCTTCATACGGTCTTCCCGGTGTGGTAAACAAATCACCTTTGATTGCATTCATTTCATGGGTTTTCATCGGTCCGAAATCCACGCGCAAAAGAGTAATTCCAATTAACATTACCAATGTCAGCAATGCATATAAGTTATATGGAATTGTCTGGATAAATACCGCAAATCCATTGATTCCGGAATCTGCCGGAACAGAAGAAGTAACTGCTGCTGCCCAGGAGCTGATTGGTGCGATAATACATACCGGTGCTGCCGTTGCATCAATAATATAAGATAATTTTGCACGGGACACCTTGTGACGGTCTGTGACCGGACGCATTACACTTCCTACGGTCAGACAGTTAAAATAATCATCCACGAAAATCAATACACCAAGAATCATAACAGAAATCTGTGCTCCGATTCTGGTTTTAATATGCCGGGATGCCCACTTTCCAAATGCGGCAGAACCACCTGCCCGGTTAAGAAGGGATACCAAAATGCCAAGCATGACAAGGAATACTAAAATTCCCACATTTCCTGCATCTGACAGTTTGTATATCATACCACCTTCTTCCTGGAATAAAATGGTATTTAACATTAATTCAAGGTTAAAATTGGAATACAGTAAACCACCTACAATAATTCCTGCCAGAAGTGAGGTATAAACCTCTTTGGTAATCAATGCCAGTCCGATTGCAATAACCGGCGGAAGCAATGCTAAAAATGTCGCATAAGTTTTGCACTGATAGCTGTCAGCATCAGCAATTGTTCCCGGTGTCTGGCTTGTTACGACCATAAGTATCACAATAATCGCAATAAATACCAGCATACCAATCTGTTTTCTTTTCATTTTCACTGTTTTCGTCTCCATCTCATTGTATTTTCAAAATAATCTACTCTGCCTTAATTGCCCAGCGCATCTTAGTAGAACGTGCCCGTCCGTTCTGTGCACACTCCTGTGCAGATGGGCGGATTACATCTTTGGCATAATCGGCATAAATGCCTGCCCGATAGCCTTCTTTTAATGCTTTCTTTACTAACTTGTCTTCGCCGGAATGGAAAGTTAAAATTGCGGCTCTTCCGCCCGGTTTCAATGCATCCGGCAGTTTCTCCATGAATTCATACAGCACTTCAAATTCACGGTTCACATCAATACGAAGTGCCTGGAAGGTTCGCTGGCAGGTCTTTTTTATCGTATCCTTCTTCTCTTTTTCCGGTAGAAAATCAAGCGTCTTTTCAATGATATTCCTTAACTTTGTGGTGGTATCAATCCGGTTGCCTTTTCGAATCTCATCGGTAATCGCTTTTGCCAGTTCTTCACAGTATGGCTCATCCGAATTTTCATAAAGCATTCCCGCCAGTTCATCCTTTGTAATGGCAGCCAGGCGTTCTGCTGCACTGATTCCGGCTTCCTGGTTCAGCCGTAAATCCAGTGGACCATCCACTTTAAAAGAAAATCCACGCTTCGGATTATCAATCTGCATGGAAGATACGCCTAGATCTGCAAGAATAAAATCAAATCCGCCGGCTTCTTTTGCAATTTCATCTATCGTACAGAAATTCTGTAATCGTATTGTCAGAATATCTTCTCCAAAACCGGCCTCTTCTAACCGCTTTCTTGTCCTGGCTGATTCCTCTGGGTCTACATCCGTTGCATAGATGTGTCCCTGCCCTTTTAAGCACTGCAGCATGGCTTTCGTATGACCGCCATATCCCAAGGTCGCATCAAAGCCTGTTTCTCCCGGCTGGATTTTTAAGAAATCCAGAATTTCATTTACCATTATGGAAATATGCATTCCGGCAGGTGTGTTTCCTTTTTTTATTACATGCTCAATCGTATCTTTATATTTTTCCGGCTGAAGTTCTTTATATTTTTCTTCAAATTTCTTCGGATATTTTCCACTGTAACGCACCCTGCGTTTGTGGGTTGTCTGGTTTTCCTCTGCCATAATTAAAGAGCCTTCTTGATTGCTTCCATTAACTCATCATAAGTCTCAAATGCAGGCAGTTCCGGATGGTCTTTCTTAATCTGCTCGGTGCTGCGGAATAAGAATCCTGCTTTACTTGCCTCAATCATTCCAAGGTCATTGTGGCTGTCTCCGCTGGCAATCGTCTCATAACCAATGGACTGTAATGCTTTTACTGTAGTCAGCTTGGAATTTTCAATTCTCATCTTAAATCCGGTAATCTCACCGTCCTCTGCCACTTCCAGAGAATTACAGAAAATGGTAGGCCAGCCTAATTTCTTCATCAGAGGTCCTGCAAACTGGGTAAAGGTATCACTGATGATGATAACCTGTGTCATGGAACGAAGTTCATCTAAGAACTCTTTTGCTCCCGGCATCGGGTCAATTTTTGCGATGGTTTCCTGAATTTCTTTTAATCCAAGTCCATGTTCTTTTAAGATGCCAAGTCTCCATTTCATCAATTTATTGTAATCCGGTTCGTCTCTTGTAGTTCTCTTTAATTCAGGGATTCCGCTTGCTTCTGCAAATGCAATCCAGATTTCCGGTACCAATACTCCTTCCAGATCAAGGCATACAATGTTCATGTCCATAATTAATCCTCCATACAAACATATTTAATTCAACAAATTACTTCCCTAAAGTATACCTTATTATGAATAAAAGTACAAGAAAGAACCTCATTTTTCAGAAAGCCAAAGCTTTTCTCATAGCCAATATGTGACAAGCTATGTTAATCTTACCAGAGGTATCGGTACACCATACAAACATTCCGCCATCCGGCTCAATACACTTTATCTCCTTTGGAAGCTTTTCCCTGATTAATTTGCACATATATTCGCTCTTTTTCGCATAGAAAGCGGATACCTCTGCAATATGTTTCTTAATATTATAATTCTTATAATACTCATAAACAATCATCTGTACAAGAATATTTGTATGTACATCGGTAAACTGTTTTAACAGTGTTCCACGTTCTATAATCTTCTTGTTGGCAATCATAAATCCCACACGAAGCCCCGGTGCCACAACCTTGGAAAAGCTGCCGGAATAACATACAATTACCTCTGTTGGAAATGTAAGCTTCAGTCTTGCGCTGATTTTCCTGGGTGCAACTCTTTCTTATATTTCCTTAAAGAATCTCGACTTTATTTATGATTATTTCTTTCTGGTAATTGTCAAAATGATTCTGATTCCGGCTGGTGTTGCAGCCGTGGTATCACATTTCCTTACTCCGACCGAAACAACCATTCTTACCCTGATGGCATGTATGCCAGCCATGTCCGCCATTCCGATGATGGCAGAAAACTACCATTCCGATGCGGAATTTGCTTCTAAGACCTGCTTTGTCATGACACTTTGCTCCGTCTTTACGATTCCGCTAGTCTTCTTCCTCAAAACCATGCTGTAGGAATTCATTCCATGCAGCATTGGTTTTTTCTAATTCTTTTTTCTGCATAATCGCATTCCGGTCACTTAAAATGGCAAGCATTTCATCTACAATTTCACCCTCCGGCAGATATTCATAGTGTGATAAATACCATAACATCCTCTGTGCCGTAAAATCCGTATTCAGATTCCGGGTAATGACATCACAGAATTCTTCCGGATACCCCCGCTCTGTCATGATATGATAAAGCTCTATACTCTTTTCCGACTTCGGTTTCATTTTTCATTCCTGCCCTTCGTCTCTTAGAATTCATATTTTAATATGGCACAATTCTTCACGCCAAATGCAGCATATTCTTCATTGGTCATTTCATAAAAATAGGACTGCACAACTCTTGATATGCCATTGTGTGCCACCAGAATATAAGTCTTATCGGAAGCTGTTACTTCATCCAGAAGATTGTAAATTCTCTGTGCCAGATGCAGCATGGATTCTCCGCCGTCATAGCGGGTGATAAACTGTCCCTTTGCAATCTTAAATTCTGTTCCATCCCGCGGTGTGGATTCAAATCTGCCAAAGTTCTGCTCCTTTAAACGAAGCTCTTCCCTTGCCGGAATTCCGGTAATTTCTGAAATATGCAATGCAGTATCTTTTGCCCGGATTAATGGGGAATATAATATTTCATCCGCCTTTATGCCTTCTTCTAATATTTTCTTTCCGGTCTCAATTGCCTGCTTATGTCCAAGCTCAGTCAGTGCAATATCTGTTGCACCACATATCCTATTTTCTACATTCCATATGGTCTGTCCGTGCCGGACAAAATATACGCATCCCATACTGTTTTCTCCCTTAATGCCTTATTTATGTTCTTCGTCATTTTAGCGGTTCACCGGAAAAATGTCAATTTTCATATGTTTAAACAAATTTGAGGAATAATCAGTTTCCAAGTCACTTATTATCTGAATAATTTTGACATATTTCCAATAAAGTAGTAAAATTATGATAAATATTTAGATTTTCGCTTTTACTTTTACTGTTGCATAACGCAATTGGTGCCATAGTGCCATTGTATATAACGAAGGAGGAACGTTATGTTTGAGAATCTTAAAATTAGAAACCGTCTGGGGAAGGCATTCCGTATTATCGTGACAACCTGCTCCATCGCAGCCGTCCTTGGTGTGGTTATGCTGATTGTAACCATGACTCTGTATAAGAATGCCCTGAACAATTATGGTTTTTCACAGGGTGACATCGGCAAAGCATTGGTTGCCTTTACCGATACCAGATCTGCCACCCGTGCTATTGTCGGATATGATGATGACAGTCTGATTAGTCAGATGTCCGATACCCATGACGAAAGAAAGGCCACTTTTGAACAGTATTGGGAAATTGTAGATGAAGTTACTACCACCAGCAAAGAGCAGGAAATCTATGATTCCATTGATGCCAAGCTGGAAGATTACTGGACTACTGAGCAGAAAGCAATTGATACCGGCAAAACAACCGACCCGGGTCAGAGTGCAAAAGCCCAGAATATAATGATTGATGAAGTAGCCCCATTATATGACGAAATCTATTCCGGAATGAGGGACTTGATGAATACCAAAGTAACAGAAGGAGATCATTTAGCAGATACACTTTCTGTTGTTACCCTTATTTTTATCATTATCATTGCTGTAATTATTATTGTATCCATCCTTGTTTCTTCCAAGATGGGAGTTTCCATTGCAAAGGGAATTTCAAAACCTTTAGTCGCACTGGAGAATCGTCTTAGCACTTTTGCACAGGGTAATTTACATGACCCTTTCCCGGAGGTGAAATCCAACGATGAAGTTGCAAGTATTGCAGCCACTTCTACTGAAATGGCTGAAACACTGAACGCAGTCATCACTGATGTAGGTGTTCTGATGGAGGGCATGGCAAATGGTGATTACACCATTCAGTCCGAGCATTCCGACAAATATGTCGGTGACTTCGAACAGTTACTGACCGCAATGCGTGGCATGCGTGATGCAATGGTACATACTATCCAGATGATTGGAGAAGCTTCTTCCCAGGTTTCTGCCGGTTCCATGAACCTTGCAGAATCTTCCCAGAGTATGGCAGAAGGTGCTACTGAGCAGGCCGGTGCCGTACAACAGCTTCAGGCAACTATCACTGATATTACAAGTAATATTGAACAGTCCGCTGATCAGGCTCAGATTGCTTATGATCAGGCAAAGCAGTATGCTGCTGAAGCAGAAGACAGCAGTGCTGAAATGAAAGCCATGGTTGATGCTATGGCACGTATTGATGAAACTTCTAAGAAGATTGGAAATATTATTTCTGAAATCGAAGATATTGCTTCCCAGACCAACTTACTTTCTCTGAATGCTTCTATCGAGGCTGCAAGAGCCGGCGAAGCAGGACGTGGATTCGCCGTTGTTGCTGACCAGATTCGTCAGCTTGCAGAGCAGACAACCAAATCTGCTGTAGATACCAGAGACTTAATCGAAGGTGCCCTTCAGGAGATTGCTGAAGGTAATGCTGCTGCAGACCATGCTGCTGAATCTATCGGAAACGTTGTAAATGGTATCCAGCAGATTGCAGAATCTTCCAAGCACATCAGTGATGTTGCTAAGACTCAGGCAAATGCCATGGATCAGGCAGAACAGGGTGTAAACCAGATTTCTGAGGTAGTTCAGTCCAACTCCGCATCCGCAGAAGAGACCTCTGCTACCAGCCAGGAGTTATCTGCACAGGCAACTTCCTTAGATGAACTTGTCGGAAAATTCATCTTACCGGAAGACACTGAACAGTAAAATATACCAAAGCCCGTGAAATCATAAAACAGCTTTGATTCCACGGGCTTTTCTTTTATTCCAATTTCTTTATTTCAATTTTCCCTGTTCTTCTGCCAGGCTTCGCAGTTCTTTATTTAACATATTATAAGGTCCGAAATTCTCGCAGGTGCAAATACAGGTTTCACAGCCTGCAAGTATTTTCTTTGCTTCTTCCAGCTGTGCTTCTTCCATCGGATAAAATGCTTTTGCAGTAATGACTTTTGATGCCAGTGCCGTTGCAACAGGATATTCTACGTCATTTTCAAATAAGATTCCTGCTGCAAATGGAATATGTTCTCTCTGCAATCTGTAATAAGTTGGTATTGCAGCACCACCGCCTCCGATTACGAATACGTTCGGGGCAGCTTTATTTCCCGGCATCTGCATGATTCCAAGCATGGAATCAAAGTTCTTTTCCTCAATTCCATAAAGCTTCTGTACCAGCGAACCCTGAAAGATTTCCTCCGGTGGTCCAATATGGCTGACGGTGGTCCCATCTACACAGGCTACCGTATCCGATACTTTCTGTACCAGGTCAAGTTCATGCAGTGACATAATTACTGCTATATTCCGTTCCCTTGCCAGTTTCCGGATGCTGTTTAAAATATCAAGCTTATAGCGGATATCCAGATAAGAGGTAGGTTCATCTAATACCAGGATTGCTGTATCCTGACAGATGGCTCTCGCCAACATAACACGCTGTCTTTGTCCGTCACTGATTCTTGTAAATGACTGCTCTGCCACCTCCTCCGCATGAACCATGGTAATTGCCTCATCCACCAGTTTCCAGTCCTGCTTATCTAAAATTCCAAGTCTTCCGGTATAGGGATATCGTCCGGTTGCAACCACATCCCGGCAGGACATCAGTTCCGGATGAATATGCTCTGTCATTACCATGGAAAGGCTCTTTGCGATTTCTGCCTCTTTCATTTCCGAGGTTGCTTTCCCGTTCAGGTATACTACACCACCAAGGGATTTCAACTGCTTTACAATACTCTTTAGAATCGTAGATTTACCGGAACCATTTGGGCCAATCAACGTCAATACCCTTCCCGGTTCTGCCATCAGATTAACATTCGAAAGAATGACCTTTTTTCCATATCCAACTTTGAATTTGTCTGTTACAAGCCCCTGTTTTCTTTCAGAAAATTTCATTTTTCCTGCCATGCGTTCTTTCTCTGTGTACTCTGCTTTTCCTGCCATCTGTTTTGTCATCCCCGCTCCTCCTGTCTGCGCAGCATCATTACAATTACCACCGGAACTAAAAAGACCGCTGTAACGGTACTGATACTTACTTCTGTCGGTGCAAAGAGTGTTCTTGCGATTCCATCACAAAACAGTGTCACTACCGCTCCCCCCAGAAAGCAGCCCGGTATCAGCACCAGTGGTTTTGCTGTTCCTGTGGCAGATTTTATCAGATGTGGCACCGCAATTCCTACAAAGGAAATCGGTCCTGCAAAAGCTGTTACACAAGCCGACAATAAGCTGGATAACAGAATCAGGCTTACCCGGAGCACAGTTATATTAACACCCATATTTCTGGCATAAGTCTCTCCCATCTGATACGCACCAATCGGCTTTGCAAGAAACATTGCCGCAAGAAAGGACAGCAAGGTCAGGATAAATATCATCAGAATATTCGACCAGTTCATTCCGGAGAAGCTGCCCTGGGACCAGTTGTGCAAATTTACGATATTCGAATCATCTGCAAAAGTAACACAGATGTCTGTAATTGCCGAGCAGATATATCCGATTAGAATTCCGCATACAATCAGAAGAGACATTCTATGTACCTTCATGGAAATTAAAAGTACAAATCCCATTGCCAGAAGTGAGCCGGCAAAGGCTGCTGCTACCATTCCAAAAGAACTGATTGTAATTCCCCTTCCCAGAAGATAAATCATTGCCAGTGCTACCATAAGTTTGGCACCGGAAGAAATTCCCAGCACATACGGACCTGCAATTGGATTTCCAAAAAAGGTCTGCAGTAAAAATCCGGAAATGGACAATGCTCCCCCCAGCATGACAGCAGCCAGAATCCGTGGCAGTCTGATATCCCAGATAATATGATAAGCGGTACCTTCTTCTGTCTGTTTCAGTAAAATATTCCAAAGTTCATCCCAGGAAATCGAAATACTTCCAGAACCAATATTCCAGAAAATTAATCCCACCAGCAATATAATAATTGTTATAAAAGAGACTGCATACCGCTTCATTTTCTTTTACCTCAGCTTCTTTAAATATCCTGCTTCTTCTGTATCTGTATTCCGAATTATTTTATTCAGATCTTCCATAAAATCTCCGATTGCCGTGGATTTCTGGAAGAAATTATTTGTGGTACAATAGACATTTCCATCCTGTACTGCCTGAAAATCTGCAAACAGTGCATTCTTCTGCTTCAATTCCTCCAGCGTACTGATTTCGCCTTCAATTGTACTGTTATATATTAAGATATCGGCATTCTTTGCATCTGCATAGAAATCCTCCATCTGTATGTTCATTGTGGAAAGTGCATTTTCTTCTTCGCCCGCCAGTTGTTCCGGCACATAGGTTCCACCGGAAAGAGCAATCATCTGCGCTACATAATCATTTGATTTCCGCACACTGATTGTTCCGTTTGCTGTCACACTGAAAAATGCTACTGTTACATTGCAGCTTTCTTTCTTCATAATCGGCTCTAATTTTTCTAATTCTGCTTCATAGAAAGAATCTGCTTCTTCCTCTTTATCAAATAATACTCCATATAAACGGATCCATTCCAGTCTGCCCAATGGGTGTGATTCATAGCTGGAACGCTCCACAAGTACAGGGATTCCAAGTTCTTCCAACTTTTCTTTTACTTCCGGGTTATGATAAATCATTGTATTTTCAATTGCCAGATTACAGCCTTCATCCAGAATCATTTCATAGTCCGGAGCACTGTATTTTCCTGCATATAAAATGTCTCCTTCCTCCATGGCTTCCCTGGCTTCTTCTACATACCAGCCATCTTCCTTCGTTCCGGAGAGCCGGATATCTGACATGGCATCAATCTGTCTTACCAAATCCATGACAGAAGTGGATACCAGATATGTTTTATCCAGCGGCTGCTGTAAAACCGTAACATCCTCCGGGATATTCTGCGGCACCACCACGCCCTCCGGAATAAGCAAAAAACGACCGTCATCCACGATCGTAATCATTTTGTACCCGTCATATTCATCGACACTATACTGTGTTGCATAATTTAATTCCATACTCCCAGTCTTGCTGAGAGAACTAAAATCTACGGTATCTGCTTTTTTCTCCTGCTTCTTTGTACCACAGGCACAAAGAGTCAGAAGAAGTATACAGATAACGCTCACTATCATAATTCGTTTTTTCTGCATTTTATTTTACCAGTTTAAAATTCAATGTATATTCAATTTCATGAGGTGTGCTCATTGCAACAGTATCACCCACTACTGCAATGTCACAGTCAAAGCCGGATACCGGAATCGTAAAGGTAGAATTTCCGCCCTTGTTCTCATTCAGATACTTTGTTCCATCTACTAACATGTAATCATAGTTTGGACTGCTCCACACAACGGTTGCAGTAATTTTTCCATCTTTTATCACAACCTTCGCCGGTGAATCCACCGTTGCTCTTCCGGTTCCGCCCCCTAAAGTTACTTCTGCCTCATAAGAGCCATCAGCTAATTTTTTTTTTTCAGGATTAGAAACAGATACTTTGTGGTCGTACCATTTTCCCTTTGTTCCAATTAATGCAAGGTCAAAGTCTTCATCCACTGCAGGAACCGGAACATCAAAGCCGTATACTTCTTCGCTGGTTCCATCACTGTATTCTACCGTATCTGTAGTAGGATCAAGAAGCTTCGCACCATCTTTCTGTGCATCTGCTGCTGTTCCAACAAATAAATTTACAATGTTCTTAGATGGAAGTGTGATATGTGCTGTCATTTTTCCATTCTTTACCGTAAGTTCTGCCTTGCCTTCTTTTGCTTCATTTACGTGAAACATTGTGCTGTCTGTGTTGAAGTCTACGGTATAAGTTCCATCCTCTAAGGCTGCAGAGGAATTGGAACCACCTGCTGTTGCAAGTGGTTCTGCCTCTAAAGCAGCCTTTGTATGTGCTACATAAATATCCTGGACTGCTTTGATTCTTCCAAGACCTTCAATCTGTGTATCTACACTGTCAAATGCTTTGGATGCTTCAAACTGGCTCTTCCAGGAATCTTCATCATCTCCAGCCATATCGTTGTTTGCATGGTCTCCAGCAACAACCATTAACGGACGAAGAATTACTTTTTTGTATCCTGCTTCTTTTACTTTTTCAATAACAGCTTCACATGCGGTATCTTCCGGTTCACCTTCTACGGTTCCAACGAATGCATTCTTATAATTCAGTTTTTCTAACTGGGTCTGCATCTGGTCATAAGTTACATTTGCTGTATGGGAAGTACCATGTCCCATAAATACAAATGCTGTTCCGTCTTCTGCTGCAGCATCCATGCTGTCATATCCAGCAAGTTTAACTGCTTCTGCTGTAATTGCTTCTGCAACGGCAGCCTTGTCTTCGTTGATTACAGTTGCATCGCTTCCAACTTCACCTAACAGAGGTTCTGCGATACGGACTGTTTCAAATTTATCCTGATACTTCTCAATTGCTTCTGCCAGTTCATCATATTCTGCACCATGCATTAAGTGAGTCGGCTGTACCACAAGATTCTTAACGCCATTGTCTACCGCACGCTCTAATGCCTGATCCATGTTATCGATTTTTTCATCATCACGAGCCTGTATATGGTTAATAATAATCTGTGCTGTAAATGCTCTTCTTACAGACCAGTCAGGATTTGCTTCCTGTAATGCTTTTTCAATGCCGCCGATATCTGTTGCGCGGCTGTCATTAAAGGATGTACCAAAGCTTACTACCAAAAGCTCATTCTCTCCAATATCATCCTGATTTAAAGGATCATCCTTTGATGCATCTCCGGTATCTCTTCCAAAGTAATCCGGGTCTGCATTTTCTCCGGATACCAGTTCCTTCTGAGCATCTGTCAGTGCATCCCATGCTTCTTTTGCTGCCTTACACTGTGCATCTGTCTCATCAGTTCTTTCCTGCACATAAATTGCATCAATCAATGCTGCTACCTCATCTGCTTTTGCCTGATCATCCTTTTCATCTTCTGTCGAAACAGCTTCTGTTGTTTCAGTTGTCCCTGTTGTTTTCTTATCACCACATCCCGCAAACATGGTTGCTGCCATAGTAAGTGTAAGAACTACAGTCAATGCTTTCTTTTTCATTTTTTTCTCCTTTTCTCATGTTCTGGTTTCACTTACACATGAAAAAACTCCGTTCCATATTGCTATGAACGAAGTAAATGACATACTAACTACAGGAAATACGCTTTACGGATTTCCCTTGTTATCAAACAGTACAGCCAATTACTCGTGACCCGGAATCTCTTCCCGTACCAGATAAACGGCAGGTTTCCTGACTCAAAGATTAACGCTCCGTAATCACCTTCCCAATGTCTGTGCATCAGTGGCGCTTTTAAAAGCCTGACTACGTTACTCCCTTCTTACAGTGACGAGTTCGTACAGGATTTACACCTGTTTCCCTTTTACCCTGCATATGAATGAATTTCATTGCAGGCACCGGTTATCTTTCTATGAAATCGCTACTATACTAACACACTTTTTATTTTTTCACAAGCCATAGTTCACCCAGCCTCAACAAACTTCACCCTTAAAAAGTTCTCTAGCCTTTCAGCCGATGGGTCAGTGCCTTCATAATGGCATCATAATGTTCTGCCTGATGGGGATACGTGCAGTTAGTACAAATCTTAAGTTTTCTGCCATTTGTCTCTTTATATTCCGGTGTTCCCGGACAATGCTCCATTTCATACATCGGGCAGTAGCAGAACATACAGTTAATCTGCTCAATGTCCCTATGGCAGGGATAATAAGCGCATGCACGATTCTCAAAAAAGCGGCTGCTGTTATGCACCGGCTCATCTTTGGTCTTTACAATCACGATGGTAAAATATCCGCTGTTTTCCGGTATGTTATCCACACCGGAAAAGACTTTTTCTTCCTCTTTTCCACAATCGGAAACACTATACACTTCTAACGGACGGATAGTGCTTTCCTTTTGCAGCATTTCTTTTAACTGCTTCAGCTTCCTTCCGGACTTCATATAGATTCTGGTGCCGGAAAATTGTCTCGATTCTTCTATCTCATAGGAACCGGGAATAATATGAATCTGCTCTTCCTTTTCTCCCAGCGAAATGCCAAGTCTTGCTGCCACTGCACAAAAAGACGGTACCCCGCTTACCATTTCCGTATGGCCACCATGCTCTTCGATTTTCTGTGAAAGATAAGTATAGGTGGAATAAATTGCCGGATCCCCCAGCGTTAAAAAGGCAACCTTTTCTCCCTTTGCAAGATATGCTTCTATATTTTCGCATATCTTATCATGGGCTTCTTCTAACTTTTTCTCATCTCTGGTCATGGGAAAATTCCATGCCACAAGCTGATGCTTCCGGATGTCCGGCACCAGTTTTTCTACAATCTGAAAAGCATTACACTCTTCTATCGGTTCGGACGGCACTACTATGGTATCGCAGCATTCTATCACCTGAACCGCTTTATGGGTCAAAAACTCCGGCTCCCCCGGTCCTACTCCGATTCCATATAAAATTCCACCCTGTGCTTTTTCTTTCTGCATCTGTCTTCCTCTTACTTCAAATTATCTTTTTGCTTCAATTTCGATTGTTGATACAATCCTGCCTGCTGATAGAAATGCTCTACAAAAGAAGGGTTGGACGGATAATAAAGATGAGGAAATCCCCACCAGTGGTTTTCTCCTTCCCAGACACATTCCCACCTTCTGTTTCCGGTCGGTTTTTTTGCCACGCAGTCCGTTCCATTTTCCGTGCTGTCAAAATAATGGAATTCGTGTCCCCGGATTCCTTCTTTTTCCGGCAGGAAACAGCTCTCTTTCTCGGTAAGCTCCACATAGCCAAAACGCACCAGCTTTCCCCGGTAATCTGCATCTGCATCAATTACGCCCGCCATGGAATATTGTCTGCCTTCCATATCCTTCAGTGATTTATGAAGATAAAGAAAACCCCCACATTCTGCCAGTGACGGAAGTCCGCCCCGGATGGCTTCCCGGATGGCTGTCTTCATGCTGTCATTTTCGGATAATTCCTTTGCAAAAAGTTCCGGATATCCTCCGCCTAACAGTAATCCGCTGATATGCTCCGGCAATTTCTTATCATGCAGGGGAGAAAACGGCACCAGCTCAAAGCCCCTTTTTGAAAGCAGTTTCAGGTTCTCCTGATAATAAAAACAAAATGCCTCATCTCTTGCGATGGCAAGGCGGAGTTTACTTTCATGGGTGTCATTTTCTTTGATATCTGCTCTCTGATATGTCACTTTGTTTTCATGACTATCAACTTTTGGGGATGCCGCATCCTTTTCTCCGGCTCCCCCAATTGCTAAAATCCGCTCTATCGATACCGTTTCTTTTAAGCTGTCTGCCCCGCGGCATACCTGTTCTTTTAAATCACGCTTTTCTTCCGGAAGTTTTAAGCCTAAGTGGCGGCTCTCCAGATGAAGCTCCTTCTGTTCGGTAAAACAGCCCAGCACTTCTATGGATAATTCGGTTTCGATTAACTCTTTTAATGACGCATAGAACATTTTGCTGACCCGGTTTAGTATCACGCCCTTTATGATTCCGGCTTTGTCATAGGATAAAAGTCCCTGTATCAGCGGAAGTATCGTTCTTCCCATGCCATGTGCATCAATTACCAGAATCACCGGCAGAGAAATTGCTTTTGCCAGGTGATAGGTGGAACCTTCTTCTAAAATTCCGCCAAGTCCGTCATAAAGCCCCATGACACCCTCTACCACTGCAAATGCATCTTCCGGTGTCTCTTCCATAAATATCTCTTTTGTCTTTGCTTCGCCGGTAAAATATGTATCCAGATTCCCGCCCGGTACGCCTAAAATCGTACGGTGAAACATCGGGTCTATATAATCCGGTCCGCACTTAAATGTGCAGACATTGACTCCTGCTTCTTTCAAGGCTTCGATTAACGCACAGGCAATCAATGTCTTTCCACTGCCGCTTTTGGGTGCTGCAAGAACTACTCCTTTACGCTTCTGCATCCGCTTCTCCTCCCTGCAAATCAAAGGAACATATCATAACCGGATTTTCTGCCTTTGGCATATAATAAGAACCAAGCTCATGATAACGGCTGACCTGCATCTGAATCATTTCAAAATTGCATACCGAAAACCGTTCTTTTACCTGTTTGAATTCTGCCACCGTCTCAAGACTTATAGCATTCATTACAACTCTTATTCTTCTCTTTTTTGCTGCCAGTACTTCTAAAATTTCCATCAGGTGTCCACCGCTTCCCCCGATAAAAACATGTGTCGGTTCCTCTAATCCATTGCATGCCTCCGGTGCCGTTCCCCGGATAATCTCCATATTTGCTACCTGAAACTTCTCTTTATTCTGTGCCAGAAGTGCTAGCGCCTCTTCTTTCTTTTCAATGGCATAGACTTTGATTCCTTTGGATAAATGGGCTGCTTCCACAGCAATCGAACCCGTTCCGCTTCCAATATCATAAAGCACCGAATCTTTCTGAAGCCGCAGGCTGCAAAGGCTGACCTGACGCACTTCCCCTTTGGTCATTGGAACTTTTCCGCGAATAAAGGCTTCATCCGGGATTCCCGGTGACAAAGTTGCCGGCTCTTCCTGCGTTTCCTGTTCCCTGCGCTTTCCCTGCTCCGCATATTCTTCATTCGCTTTCTGTTCTTCCTTCTCTATCATGACAACATACAATCCTTCCTGTTCTGTCTCCCTGCACGCTTCCGGTGTAAGCACCATCAGCTTCTGCTGCGGATAAGATAACTGGTACCCCACTGTAATTCTGCAATTCTCTTTATCCGAAAAAAGTGCTCCTAATTTCCGGATATCTTCTGCTCCGGATACCAAAAGAAACAGCCGCCCATTTTCATGCAGCCTGTGCAGCACTTCTGCCTGCCAGCCACCCGTATCTGTTTTGCCATGTATACTGTAAATTCCGGCATTTTCCCAGCTTACGCCACAGGCTGCTGCCATCATCTGAATGGAAGAAATGCCCGGAATGCTTTGCAAGGTTCCATGAAGTATGCCCTTTTGCAGTGCTTCCTGCAGACAGATTCTTACCTTGCTCCAGCCACTATAAAAACCAATATCCCCGGAAAAAAGGATGACTACCTTCAGTTTTTCATGCACCGCATACTGTCTGCTCTTTTCCTTAAGCCATGTAAGGATTTTATCCGGCAGATAAAGTGCCTCTTTTTCAAGCTTCGGTGTCACTGCCTCTATCAGACGTTTCGCACCTAATACAAGGTCCGCTTCTTCCAATGCTTCCTTTAACCGGACGATCATCATATCTGCAT
Source organism: Roseburia sp. CLA-AA-H209 (assembly GCF_020687575.1). Lineage (NCBI taxonomy): Bacteria > Bacillati > Bacillota > Clostridia > Lachnospirales > Lachnospiraceae > Roseburia > Roseburia sp. CLA-AA-H209. The sequence continues at coordinate 49,300 of NZ_JAJEQU010000004.1, read as the reverse complement.
CCCCCGGTCCGATTCCTGCCAGCGTAATCATAAGCTCCGCCGGTCTTAAGGAAAGGTTTACTCCTGTTAATGTTTCGATTTTCTCACAGACTGCATCAAAGGAAAGTCCGTCTTCCTCTGCTGCCTCCCGACGAATGATCAAAAGCGGGATACGATTTTTTAAAGCTGCTTCTTTTTTCTCTAAAAAGCCTCCGGTAATGCCGCCCTGCTTTGTTACCATACATTTTATCCCATACTGATGAATCAGTGCATCATTCAATTCTTCGGAAAAAGGTCCCTGCAGTGCCAGAATCTGTTGTGGCAGAATTCCTTCTCTCCGGCAGATTTCAAGACTTTCCATCCCCGGCAGTACCCGGACGTAAAGACGTTTTTTTACTTCTTCGGATGCGGTATATACGGAAAGTTCCTTACTTCCTGTGGTAAGAAGAATGTTTCCCTTGATTTCCTTTAATGCTTCTGCGCAGGCTTCATTGCTGTCAAAGAAACGAAGTCCCGTTTCTTCTGACGCCTGGATGCTCCGTTTCAGCCGTAAGTAAGTGACCTCAAGTCCATCCGCTTTCATTCCGGCAACGCAGCTTTTTATGGTTCTGGTCACTTCCACCGCATAGGGATGAGTGGCATCAATTACAACGTCAAAGGATTCTTTCCTTAGAAATTCTGACATAGCTTCTTTGGAAAGGCGTCCTTCCTGAATCTTCACCTTCGGATGCGCCTTCATAACCAGCTTTCCATAATCGGTTGCCACCGATACGGTGTGGGCTATGCCTGCTGCCGCCATCAGCTCCGATAATTTTCTTCCTTCTGTTGTTCCTGAAAAAATGATGATCTTTTTCATTGCTCTATCTTATAGCCTCTTGGTGTGATTAATTTTCCATCCTGAATTCTGGTTCTGGAATTTCCGACAAAAACGGTAGTAAACATATTTACTGATTTACTCTGTAATTCTTCTAAAGTACAGGTAATTGTGCTTTCTCCGTCTCTTCCGATATTTTCCACATAACCGCATGCGCGCTCCGGTTCTATCTCCTGAAGCAGAATCTTACATGCTCTTTCCAAATAGTCTGCCCGCTTCCGGCTGGACGGATTATAAAGTGCAATAGCAAAATCTCCCCGTGCTGCCATAATCAGCCTCTTTTCAATTAACTCCCATGGTGTCATAAGGTCACTGAGACTGATAACACAGTAGTCATGATTTAATGGTGCTCCAAGAACTGCCGCACCGCTGTTGGCTGCGGTAATTCCCGGTATCACTTCCAGTGAAATCGCCGAATATTCTTTTCCAATCTCATACATCAGTGATGCCATTCCATAGACACCGGCATCGCCGCTGCATACCATTGCCACGCTTTTGCCTTTTTCTGCTTCCTCAAAACACATTCTGCAGCGTTTTTCTTCCTGCCGCATCGGCGTGGAAAGAAATTCCTTGTCTTGAAAACGTTCTCCTAACAAATCAAGATATACGGTATATCCGATGATTACGTCCACCTGTTCTAATACTTCGATGGCTCTGCCTGTCATCATCTCTTCATTTCCCGGTCCCATTCCAACAATCCATATTTTATTCTTCATATAAAGTCAGTCTCCAATCTTCTTTTGCTATAGCAAGTGTCATTCCATTTTCCGCTCTTTTCTGAAGCACCAGCCTTCCATTATCCCGGCAGGCTGCCATGGCTGCCCGCTCGCAGACATTATCCACGCCCACCTGGCTTGCCACGAATGCCGATGTATCAAATGTCCCGGGCACCCGGCTTAAGGTCTCTGCGTCAAAGACAAGAAATGGAATGCCATGTTCTGCCGCAAGTTTTAGAATTGCCTTCTCATCCTTCTTTTTATCAATCGAAGCAATCGCCCGTATCTGTTTCCAGTCTACTCCGGCTTCCTTTAAACAGCTTTCTGCAAATGCCTTAAGTTCCTGTTCTTCTTTATTCCTTCTGCATCCGATTCCAAGAATATATTCTTTGGGGATTAAGGTCAATAATGGCTCCGGCTTCTGTCCATCCTCTGGTGTGCCGATTGCCACATCCACTTTTGCGGCATATTCCGGAGCGATGGTCATGGAAAGCTTCTTTTTTTCCAGCACCTTTGCAGAAACCTTCTTAATGCCTTCTTTTTTATCAATGGATAGGTCATGCTTTTTTGCAAATACATCTATGGCAAAGGCATTATTAATGTCGGTCGCTGTGGTAATTACCGGAACTGCTCCTAATAACTCTGCCAGTAAAAGTGCTATCTCATTGGCGCCTCCTACATGCCCGGATAAAAGAGGAATGACATAATTGCCCGCCTCATCCAGTACCAGCACCGGACTGTCTGTCAGCTTGTCCTTAAGAAATGGGGCAATTGTCCGCACTGCAATTCCGCATGCTCCGATAAAAATGATTGCATTTCTTAGGGAAAACTGCTCCTTTGTCCACGCGTTCAGATTTTCCACCTGTTTTCTGCCATGATAAGTATGAATTTCACAGGGAAGCTGCTGCTCTTTGGAAAGTCTTTTTATCTTTTCGGCAAGCTCTGCTCCCTTTTCGGTAAAGCTGATGACACTCCATTTCAATGACTGCATTTTCTTTCCGCCTTCTTATGATTTTTTTGCTGCCCGGAATTCTGTGGAGAAATCTTCTGCATACAGTCTGGATTTGCTGTATCCGCTCTTGTTAATAACATCTCCAACGAGAACCAGTGCCGTTTTGGTAATTCCATGTTCTGCCGCTGTCTGTGCCAATGTTTCTACCGTGCAGATATATATTTCTTCCTCCGGCCAGCTTACCTTATAAGCCAGTGCCGCAGTGGTATCCTTTGAATAGCCACCCTTTATCAGTCGCTCAGATAACTTCTCCAACATTCCGGTGCTTAAATAGATTGCCATGGAACACTGATGGGCAGCAAATGCCTCAATGCTTTCTTTCTCCGGAACCGCCGTCCGTCCCTCCATTCTGGTAATGATAAGGGACTGGGAAATATCCGGCAGGGTATACTCCAGATTCATGGCTGCCGCTGCTCCAAAGCAGGCACTTACTCCCGGCGTAGAATCATAGGCTAGCTTTCTTGCATCCAGCTCCTGCATCTGCTCCTGCACCGCTCCATATATGCTTGGTTCTCCGGTATGCAGCCGCACCACATCTTTTCCTTCCTGCTCTGCCTCCACCATAACTGCAAGGACTTCTTCCAATGTCATCACTGCACTGTTATATACCTGACAGTCTGCTTTGGCATAGTCTAAAAGCTTGGGATTTACCAGTGAACCGGCATAGATAATCACATCCGCTTTCTCCAAAAGATGCACTCCTCTTACGGTAATCAAATCCGGTGCTCCGCACCCTGCTCCAACAAAATGAATCATTCCTTTTCCTCCAACAGTTCTTTTAATAATGCCTCTGCTCCCGGCGTTACACCTAAAAGTCCGATATCATTACTATAAACCATACATTCTATTTCAAGTCCATCTCCGGCACGATGCTTAAGATGGTCTTTAATTTTTTCCATGACATATTCCATGGCAGGTTCTAAAAATCCGGCTTTTTTAATCCGGTCTACCGCATCCTCTGTACCAATGCAGTCTAATATTTCCCGAAGCAGTGTCACTTCTGCACCCGCCCGGATTGCCGCCGCCGCCAGAAGCTCCATCCGGCAGTCTGCCTCTTTGGAATGGGTGTTCATAATGCCGCCGGATACTTTTATCAGCTTTCCGATATGACCGGTTAAGAGCATTTTGGAAAATCCAAGTTCTTTTACCATGTCAATGGTCTGTCCGATAAAGTTGCTGCATTTTACACTGCGCTCCAAATCATAACCATAGGTCCGTTTCATAAATTCCAATCCGTAGTTGCCCGGTGATATGGCAACAATAGAATGACCTTCTGCCCGCTTCTGTTTCAATTCCACTGCTATGGTATCCAGCAATGCCTTATCACTCATAGGCTCCACAATCCCGCTGGTTCCAAGTATCGAGATTCCGCCCTTTATTCCAAGTCTCGGATTAAAAGTCTGCGCCGCAAGATGTTCTCCTTCCGGCACTGAAATTACGACTTTGATTCCGCCCTGAAAATCAAACAGATGGCAGACCTCTGATACTTCTTTTGCAATCATCTGCCGTGGTACCGTATTAATTGCGGCATTTCCTACCGGCTGGTCTAATCCCGGCCGCGTAACCCTGCCAACACCGATGCCGCCATCTATTTCTATCTGATTGTTATTTTCTTCACAAATGCTCACCGTTGCATAAATCCATGCCCCTGTTGTCACATCCGGGTCATCCCCGCCGTCCTTTTGTACCGCGCAGGAAACTTCTGTTTCCTGAATTTTGATATGCTCCACCTTTGCATGGTAGGGAATTCCCTTTGGTGTCTCAATGGTAATCTCTGTTTTTCTTCTTCCACTCAGCAGCATATAGACTGCTGCCTTTGCTGCGGCTGCGGCACAGCTTCCGGAGGTAAACCCGTATTGCATCTTTCTTCCCCCTGATTTTACCATCGTCTTAATTGATACAAAATTGCATTGCAGATAGCTGCGGCAACATTGCTCCCGCCCTTTCTGCCCCGGTTAATGATATAAGGTACTTCTGTTTCCATAATCAATTCTTTTGCCGGTACCACATTTACGAAGCCTACCGGAACTCCGATAATAAATGCCGGCTGGTAGCGTCCCTCCGTTATCATTTTATGAAGCTCGATTAACGCCGTCGGTGCATTTCCCACCGCAAAAATAACCGGTTTTTCAATGGCTGCGGCTTTCTCCATGCTGATGGTGGCTCTTGTTACCTGCCGCTCTCTGGCAAGCTGTGCTACATCCAAATCCGCCATAAAGCAATGGGCTTCTCCGCCAAATGATGCCAGTATTTTCTTATTGATTCCGGCAAGTGCCATGTTGGTATCCGTTACAATATCGGCGCCCTTAAGAATCAGTTCCTTTGCAATTTCTACTGCATGGTCAGAATAACACATTGTCTCTGCATAATCAAAATCTGCGCTGGTATGTATCACACGCTTGGTAACAGGCTCCTGCTCTTTAGGCAATACAATCTGACGCTTTTCTAATTCCTCTGAAATAATCTCAAAGCTGCGTTTTTCAATCTCTCCCGGCAATACAAATTCGATGGGATTCATTTCTCTGTCACCTCTCTTAATGCGCTTATCAGCCGCTCATTCTCTGCCTGCCCTCTTACTGCAATCCGGTAATATCCTTTGGACAGACCTCTGTAATTTTCACAATTTCGAATCAAAATCTGTTTCTTTAAAAGTAACTCATATAATGGCAGCTCTGTGTAAAATAAAATATAATCTGCCCGGGAAGGATACAGCCGGAAGCCTAAGGATATCAGCTCTTTTGTCAGAATACTCCGCTGCTCTTTAATGAGTTTTCTGCTTTCCCCGATAAATTCCGTTTCTTTTGCTGCAGCGCATCCTGCCATCTGAGCAAATACCGATAAGTTCCATTCCGGAAGCTGCCTTGCAATCTTCTGACAGACTTCCCTGTTCCGGCAGATAAGATAACCCAGCCGGACTCCCGGTATGGCAAAGGTCTTGGTAAATGCTCTCACCTGAATCAGATTCCCACATTTCATGCCTGCTTCCATTTCTTCATAAAACCCTGCTTCTTCACAAAACGGCAGAAAGCATTCATCTACCACCACTATTATATCAAGCTCCTGACACCGCTTTAAAATCCCTTTTAAAATCTCCGGTGGAATTAACTGTCCGGTGGGATTATTGGGATTAGCAAGGTATATAAGCTCCGTTTCTTTATCTAATGCCTCAATAAAGTCCTCTCCCAGCACAAAATTATCCTGTTCCCGCAATGGAAAATAACTTACTTCACACGCTTCCGTTCCGGCAGCCCACTCATAACCATAAAAAGAAGGAACCGGAATCAGTATTTTCTTTGGTTTTAATGCATGAAGAATTGCAGGAAAAAGTTCAGAAGCTCCATTTCCGCACAATATCTCATCTGCCGATACCTTATCCATCTCAGCAATGGCTGCCTTCAGCTTCTCCTGCCTGATATCCGGATACCGGCTGCATAAAGGCACCGCTTCCCGAAGGGCTTCCTCTACGGATGCCGGCATCCCCAGCGGATTGATATTTACAGAATAATCTAACGATATGCAATTACGGTAGATGTCTCCTCCATGTACCATATTCCTGTTCCTTTCCTGAATTTTCATCCTTTCAATCATATAAAGAATAACAATCCCATCACCAAAAGGCAAATGCCTTCACATAAAAATGCAGTCGCATACAAAAGCCGGTTTGCTCTTCTGATGTCCTCGTATTCCACCGGACGCAATGCATCTCCGATAAACGGCTTTTTCACCAGTTTGCCAAAATACCAGGCATCTCCTGCAAGCTGTATGGACAGTGCTCCTGCACAAACTGCCTCTGTCTGGGCAGAGTTCGGGCTGGCATGATGATACCGGTCCCTTTTATAAATGTAATATGCATGCTTCCCGTCATATTCCTTTCCAAGGAAATACGTCCCTGCAATCATCAGGTATGCACTGATACGGGATGGGATATAATTACAGATATCATCGAATTTTGCGGCAGCTCTGCCAAAATGAAGATAACGTTCATTCTTATATCCTACCATGGAATCCATCGTATTGACTGCCTTATAAAAAAAGCCCAGAACCGGTCCGCCAAGTGCGGTATATAGCATCGGTGCAATGACTCCATCCGAAGTATTTTCCGCCACCGTTTCAATGGCAGCCTTTGCCACTCCGGTTTCATCCAGCCGCTCGGTATCTCTGCCTACAATCATGGAAACAGCATGTCTTGCCGCTATAAGGTCATTCTCCTTTAAACAATTATATACCTTCATGCTTTCTACTTTCAGGCATTTTGCAGCAAGAATCTGATAGGTCATAATCATTTCCAAGATAACACCTGCCACCGGATGAATCCGGTACGCAAGAATCAGAAGAAGTGCGGTCACCATAAGAACTGTCAGCAAAACAAGCGCAACCATTCCAATGCCTGCTCTTACAAGGTATTTCTCACTGCACTCCTTTTTATTCATTCTTTTTTCCAATATCCCTATAAAATTTCCAATCACCCGGATGGGATGTGGCAGCCAGTATGGATCTCCCAAAAGAAGGTCCAGGCAAAATCCCAGTCCGAACGCAATCATGTGATAAATCATATTGTAATCTCCTCAAGGGAATCTAATTTCCATTCTTCCCCGCAAAGTCTGAGCTTACAGCAGTAGCCGCCTCCATTTTTCACCTGATAATCAAAATAATTTCCGCCTGCAAGGATGTGAAGCAGTGCCATAATTGTGCCGCCGTGTACAACCGCAGTTATATTCCGGGGCTGACTTTCTGTCATCTGATTTTCTGCTATTTGATTTTCTGCTATTTGATTTTCTGTCATTTGATTTTCTGCTATCAGTTTTTCAGGCTCCCGGAGTTCTGTTATTCGACTCTTCGATAACGGCATTGCAGCATCTGCGATTTCTCCGGTGATTTTTTCCTCTATGATTTTTGTTGCGGCATGAAGTCCCCTTTGGCAACGTTTTATATATTCCTGCTGGCTCTCGCCTTCCGGAAAAGGCAGTGTGCCATTGCTGTCAATCCATTTCTGATAATAGGAATCATTTTTCAAATCTTCGTAATTCTTTCCCTCATATGCACCAAAATTCATCTCCCGCCATTCTTCTATCGGATAAGCTTTCTTTCCCGGAAAAAGTATACCAGCACTCTCCTGACAGCGCAGCATCGGACTGATGAAAAGCAGCCATGGTTTTTTTAAAATGTCTTTTTCTGCAAGAATCTCCAACTGCTTTCTGCCTTCCCCGGATAAAGCTTCTTCTGTTACACCCAAATACCGGTGTTCCCGATTTGACGGGGTCTTTCCATGACGGATAAGCAATAAATTTATTTTAATCTCTGGCTGATTCCACATACAATACGTTCTACCCTTTCTGCCTTCTCTGCAATCCGTATCTGTAGTCTTCCGGTCCGCTCCCTGTAATCCCGTTCCAGAGCATCCATCGGTACAATTCCGTTTCCAATCTCATCACAGATGAAAATAAGTCCCGGATATGTTTCCAGCAGTTTATCAGCCAACAGTTCCACATCTGTCTGCTGCTCAAGACATTTCCGAATCCACAGGTGTAAATGGTTGATGACCGGATTCTCAAATTCCTGCAGTTCTTTTATCATTCCATCCCAGTCTGCAGGAAGGTTTTCGCCCTCTATCACCTGACCTTTACATTCCGGGTGAAGCTTTAACACATATTTCTTTTTTCCCTGGTAACATCCGCCCAAAAATAATTCCATGATTTTTCCTTTCCAGCCTGCTATAAAACAAAGAATGTGCCTTGGCACATTCTCGTGCCTGCGGCGGTCGCTTGCGGCATCTACCTTATACGCCGCAGTGCGCATACTCGCGGAGCGTTTTTTACTTTACAGGAAAGCAATTTCCTGTAAAGTGAAAAACAACTACCACTGCAACTGCCATGGCATTTTCGCATAATGACACAAAATATCCTGCGGTATCACCATTGATTCCGCCAAATTCCTTCCGGCTTTTCCAGCTATAATAACCATAACAGAGCAATGCCACAACTACTGCTGCAAGCCCTGCCCACAGGTTTACATAAATCATACATCCACTGTAGACAACTGCCTCTATGATGAGGACTGCCAGCACTCTTTTTTTCTGGGCACTGTCTGCAAAATAAGCAAGCATACCGTCTTTTTTTGCCGCCTTCAGGCTTACCACACCAATTCCGCTTAAGCTTCGTGATAACGCAAAGCCAATTCCCACTACAAGAATTGCAGACAATTCCGTAAGCTCCGCATATGCTGCTCCATAAATAAGATAATATAAAACCAGCATCAATACGGAAAATGCTCCAATATGCGGGTCCTTTAAAATTGCCAGCTTCTTCTCCTTATCCTGATAAGAATGAAATGCATCCATGGTATCCATAAATCCATCCATATGAAAGCCACCGGTAACAAGCAGTGGAATTGCCACCGCTATCAGCGTTTTGCAAAGATGGCTTATCCCAACTGCATTTCCAAGAAAGAACCAGCCGGCTTCCAATGCACCAATGATAAGACCAATCAATGGGAAGAAGCAGAGGTGATACTGCATATCTTCTTCCTTCCAGTCAAACTGTGGCACCGGTATTTTTGAATATATGGAAAATGCAATGACGAATCCTTTTATAATTTTCATGTATTCCTCTTCTTTCTTAAATTCCATCCTTTTTTATTAAAATCGGAATCCCTGCTACTACTTCAATAACCTGCTCTGCCCGCTCTGCAATCTGCCGGTTTATATCTCCTAACAACCGGATATAAGCCATTGTGGATGCGTCATAACGGATTCCGTCTTCAAATATCTGATTCGTGACAATAATCAGTATATCACAGGAATCCTGCAATGCTGTTACTCCACTTATAATTTCATGGGAAAGCTGCTTTATTTTCGCATCATCCATCACAGCAGACAGATTCTCTTCCGAAAACATTTCGTTGGCAACGAGGTTCGACATACATTCCAGCAAAACTATTTTCCCGGCTGGCACTCTTTCTGCTGCAACTTTTCCTGCTGACACTTTTTCGGTTGCCACTTTCTTTGCTGCCTCTTTAAGTCTTCTCGGCTGCTCTATCGTAAGAAAGCCTTTTCCTGCCCGCATTTTCTGGTGACGCTCTACTTTTTTCTTTCCTTCTTCATCACACACCTGCATGGTGGCTACATAATAAAGGCTGCCGTTGCCTGCGGCTTTCACTGCCATTTGTTCTGCATATGCGGATTTTCCGCTACCGCTTCCGCCGATTACCAATGTAATCATTCTTCATACCTCTTGTACTGTTCTATCTCAAAATTTGCAAAGGATGCTCCCTGCAAATACACGCCCAGTGCCACATCCAGCAGGGACATCATCATCACTGCACCGGTTCCCTCACCCAGTGCCATATCCGCATCCAGTACCGGATCTAAATGCAGCTTTTTCATAATCGCTGTCTCTGCCAGTTCCCGGCTCTTATGGGATGGTATCATATAATTTACGGCACCCTTGCAAAGAGTCTCTGCCAAAAGTGCTGCAACGGCACTGATGACGCCATCGATGACAACCGGTATCTGCTCGATTGCTGCTCCGATAAATACACCTGTCAATCCGGCTATGTCCAGTCCTCCTACCGTCTTTAATATGGTAAATGCATCCGCATCACGAAGGGAATATTTTTCTATTGCTTCTTCAATTACCCTGCATTTTCTTTTTAATGCTTCATCCGTTAATCCGGCGCCCTTGCCGGTCACCTGCTCTACCTCTAAGTCTAAAAGTGCTGCTGCAACGGCTGTACTTGTGGTTGTATTTCCGATTCCCATCTCTCCTGTGGCAAGTATCTCATACCCTTCTCTGTGGCATTGCTGCACCAGTTGTATTCCGGTTTCTATTGCCTTTAAAACTTCTTCTTCGGTCATTGCAGGTTCCTTGGCAAAGTTTTTCGTTCCCTTTGCAACTTTTCGTGGCAATACTCCGGGAATCACTTCATCTGTATCAATTCCAATGTCCACCGGAATTACATCCACGCCTGCCACTGCTGCCATCTTTCCTACAGAAGAATTATTTACTCCCATGGCTTTTGCCACTGCAAGCGTTACTTCTTTTCCACTCTGGCTGACCTGCTCTTCCACCACGCCATTGTCTGCACACATAACAAGAACTGCTTTTTTCTGAATGGATATTTTGGTCGTCTTCTCTATGGCTCCAATCTGTGCAATCAGATGTTCAAACTTTCCAAGCCCATCCAATGGTTTGGCGATTCCATCCAGCTTCTCTTTTACCCTGCGATACCAACTATCCTCCAAAGGCAAAATCTTTATGCTATCCAATTCTGCTTTTGTCATATTCTGCCTCCTGCAGCATTCCATAAACCGCTTCCATATCAAGATATTTCCGCAGTGTATCCGCCAGCAAATCGTACTGGCTCTCCTTATACTGCTGATAATTCATGCCCTGATTATCTTCATAATGCACTCCCTTTTTCTCCGCTAATGCCCGGATAAAAGTGGATGCGATATCTCCTTCATCAAAAATACCATGGACATACGTTCCGTAGACATTTTCCTTCTGCACAACGACTGCATCCTGTGTACTGGATTTCTCCTGTGCATGCGCATGAGCTTGAGACTGTGCCGGTATCTGCTCTGGCTCCCGGGTCTGTCCTGGCTCCTGGTTTTTTCTGGTATGTCCCATATGAATCTCGTAGCCTTTGTATTCTTTACCGGAAAGGGCGACTAACGTGCCGGTGAGAGAGTCTATGGTTCCCGTTACCTGACGGCGTACCTTTTCCCGGCTCATCACCGTCTTAAGCGGCAATAGTTCCATACCCCGTAAGCTGCCGCCTTCCTCTACCGAATAAGGGTCTTCGAGGCATTCTCCTAACATCTGGTAACCGCCGCAGATTCCAATGACCGGAGTGTCTGCGGAGAGTTTCTTTATCATAGCTTCCATGCCATTTTCGCGCATCCATTTTAGGTCACCCATTGTATTCTTACTGCCCGGCAGAATAATGGCATCCGGATGATGGATTTCCTGCACCGAAGTCACATAGCGCACCGATACTCCCTCCATATGCTCGAAAACATCAAAATCCGTAAAATTAGATATTCTCGGATAACGGATAACTGCCAGGTCTATCAATGCCTCTTTCCGATGCTTGAATTTTCCGGTCAGGCTGTCTTCATCCTCAAGCTGTATCTTCATATAAGGCACCACTCCGCAGACCGGAATGCCGCCTTTTTCCTCTAACATCTGAATGCCCGGTTCCAATATGGATACGTCTCCGCGGAATTTGTTGATGATTAAACCTTTTACACGGGATTTTTCCTGCTCTTCTAAAAGCATCAGTGTTCCTAAAAGCTGTGCAAACACACCGCCCCGGTCAATATCTCCTGCCAGAAGAACCGGTGCATTTACCATCTCCGCCATGCCCATATTTACAATGTCATTTTCCTTGAGATTAATTTCTGCCGGACTTCCGGCTCCTTCTATTACAATAATATCCGCCTGCTCTTCCAGTTTGTGAAATGCCTTTAATATATCCGGGATAAGCTTTTTCTTATAGTTAAAATATTCCCGCGCCGGCATATTGCCAATGACCGTACCGTTGACAATCACCTGGGAGCCAATATCATTGGTTGGCTTTAAAAGAATCGGGTTCATGCAGACCTGCGGCTCGATTCTAGCTGCCTCTGCCTGCATAACCTGTGCCCGTCCCATTTCAAGCCCTTCTGTTGTAATATAGGAATTCAATGCCATATTCTGCGACTTAAAAGGCGCCACGCGGTATCCATCCTGATAAAAGATACGGCATAAGCCTGCTGTAATCAGGCTTTTTCCGGCATTCGACATTGTTCCCTGTATCATAATCACTTTTGCCATGTGATAAGTTCCTCGATTTCTTTTGTTTTCTATACTATCTTGCTTCCAGTCCCTGAAGCAGTACCACATAACATGCGAAGTCTCCGATTCGTTTTCGCTCTTCCCCTAACCAATCATCCCAGTCATTGCCCAGCTTATGCTCATACATATAGACGGACAGTTTGTTTTTCGCACTGATCACAAGATTATGACAGCGGGTGCGCTCCGCATCTGCCTGTCCTTTCTCTGCCAGAGATTTCTGGTTCCAGCCGTTTCTGATTCGCACATAGTCTACTGCACATTTCAAAAAACGGTCTATGAGTTCCCTGCAGGCTGCATCCGCTTCCCCCCGCTCTGCAATCTGGTTCCAGATCTGCATGGCTTCTTCAAAGGGCAGTGACGTCTCCTGTTTTAAGTACTCTTTGTATGTTGTATACATTGGACATCCTCCGCATATTTTTATCTTAACAGATATATTGTATAACATTCCTTGTTTTTAGAAAAGATACTTTCCTTTTTGATTTATGATTCTGCTTTTCATATTCCGCTTCATCTATGCACGCTTACTCCAAAGGAATATGTTAAACATCTGTAATCTGCTACCGGTAGTTTTTATATTTATTTAGCTATTTATTTAGCTACTATTATGGAGATGTCCATTGACCATATAGCAAAATTTTCGTATAATTTTGTTATCAAGCAGGAAGGGGTTATTATGCAACAATTAAATCAAGTGCTGATTTAAGGAATCTGTTTTTGCAGGTTCCTTCTATTTTTCCAATATATATCTTCCTTAAATTCAGAGCACAAAACCTCCGACTTAACTGGAGTCACGCAAATAAGATTCATTGGTGTCTCAAGTTTCTGTAATGCAGCGATTGGAATTTTCTTATAGGCTGCATGAGGCAAGCTCCGGATCTTTTCCACGAAATACCGTACAAAGTCCGCACATGTCGCAATCTGCAATACATGAAAAAGTATTTTTGACATACTGTCTTCTTTCCTCTTCTGTAGAGGTCTCTATCTCCGGTGGTCTCATATTACCACCTACCTAACGGTACCGGAATTGCTCCGGTATTCCTCATGGATTTCCAGCAGTTCCTTTTCGCCGTTGATATATGGCTCATAAAATGCATCCACGGAGCCGCTCTTCTCTGGTAGTATCTTTGATCAAAATACTTTTTATTTCCATTCACTATCATCCTCTCCCATTTTTCTCTTTCCATATGGTTCAAATAATTTCTCTCTTAAGTTAAAGTGTAGTGGCAAGCGGCATACCACCATAAGTATAATAATCCTGCCACGTTTATCTCCTTTATATTCATTATAGAATTCTGCAAAGGGAAGAGGATACACCCGTATCTCATCACCCCTGTCCCTGAACTGGGTCAGTATATCGTAAGATAGCATTTTGGAATTGCTTCCGGTCACATATACATCCGCATTTTTCATTTGCATAAATCCAAGGACAACATCAATAAATGTTATCTTAGCATCAGCATTATCTACATTATATTCCATCATATTCCGCCAGCAAATGTATTAAGGTTCCACTTTCGCCTCTATCCCTCAACACAGTTTTGCACTTATGCTGTGCAAAAACAACAACTTATAATTTGTCTTTTTTGCTTTACAATTACCTTGTAACTATACAAAAATATTCCTTAAAGGAGGATTCTTAATAATGAAATATGAACTCTTATTTAAACCACTACAGGTACGTTCCCTGATTTTAAAAAATCGTATTGCCTGTGCACCAATGACCGGTCCGGGAGAAGGACAGCCATCCATCAAGCCATCCGCTTTGGAATATGGCGGTTTCAGCATGTTTGACCGCTCTATTGGCGGCGCTGCTTTGCTCTACCGGGGATTAAATATTCCATTGTCCCTCGAAAATCCAGCTTCAGATAAAGAATACGGTCTGTCAAAATACAAACGCGAAATGGTCAAAGAACATCTTTCTGTTATCCGGCAGAAAGGCGCCAAAGCTGGTGTAGAATTGTGTCACCAGGGAATCTATGGACACGAAGCGGATGGCAAAGTCTATGGTCCAAGTGCCGGATTTACTGACAAAGGAGAACCTATCATCCCTATGGATGAAGCCAAAATGCAGGACATTTCAAACCGTTTTGCATATGCTGCCAGAGAAGCAAAGCAATATGGATTTGATTTAATACTGCTTCATTTTGGTCACGGCTGGCTGATTCATCAGTTTCTTTCTCCTTTTTTTAATTCCCGTACGGATGAATACGGCGGCAGTATCGAGAATCGTATCCGCTTTCCGATGATGGTCATAGAAGCAGTCCGAAATGCTGTTGGTAAGGATTTTCCCATCGAGATGCGTATTTCAACAGAAGAATGTATTTCATCCGATAAACGCCTGCCTCTCGATGATGTAATCACATTTATCCAGCATGCAGAACCATATATTGATATTGTCAACTGTTCCCGTGGATTAGATATGATCCGCGAGGCAAATATTCATCATGCTGCTACTATTTTTGAACCACATATTACAAACCTGGAAGCATTACGCAAAATCCGGGCAAATACCTCCTGCCTTCTATCCGTTGTCGGCTCGATTATGACTCCGGAAGAAGCAGAAAGTCTTTTGGAAGAAGGCAGTGCTGACTTAATCATGCTTGGCCGTTCCACACTGGCAGATCCATTCTGGCCGGTAAAAGCCCAGATGGGACACAGCGAAGATATCGTACCTTGTATACGCTGCCTGCAGTGTTATCATGTTTCCACAGACCATAAAAATGTACAATGCTCTGTAAATCCTCGCTTCAACAGGGAAAAACGTGTTCCTTTGATACTTCCGGTTACCGGACACCCAAAACATCTTGTAATTGTAGGAGGTGGTCCAGCCGGCATTACCTGTGCCCTTACTGCATCCCGCCGTGGACATCAGGTCACCCTTTTAGAAAAAGAACCTGTATTAACCGGTAAGCTTAATATTGCCTGCCATGGGGAGCACAAAGCAGATTTACGTCGTTTTCGTGATTATCTGCTGACCCAGCTTCGGAAATCTTCTGTAACTGTTCATACCGGAGTTCTGGCAGACACTGATGTAGTCCGTGACCTAAAGCCTGATGCTCTTGTCATTGCAGTAGGAGCAACTCCTTCCAGAATTCCGCTTCCAGGCGTTGATGGTGACAATTGTATACAGATTTCTGAATTTCTCCAGTCCCCTGATACTTCCCTGCAGCACTACATTATCATTGGTGGCGGCAGTGTCGGATGTGAAACCGCATTAGATCTTGCAGAAAAGGGCAAAGATGTTTCTATCATTGAAATGGCTGACTGCCTGGCATCTGCCAGCAATGATTTATACCGTCTGGCTCTTTCAGAACATTTTGCCAGATATGACAATCTCCATACTTATCTCAATTCTGCCTGTCAATCCATTGATGCAGATGGCGTAAATGTTTTAACAAATGGAGCATCTACGCATATCAGTGGTGATAAAGTTCTTCTTTCACTGGGCTTCCGGCCAGATGCAAAACAGGTATCCTCTCTTTATGGCATTGTACCGGATACTTATTATGTCGGAGATTGTGAACGTGTTGCAACTGTCGCAGAAGCAGTAAATAATGCATATTTTATCGGAGCAAACGTTTTCCAGGAACAGGATATCATCTAACATCCTCATAAAACATTTTGTGTGATAGAAAATTCCTGTCACACAAAAATGCCCAGACCATAAGGTCTGGGCATTTTTGATGTAATGAATGAATATCATTTTCTTTTACAGATTCTCTTCAAAAAAGGATTTTACTTTTTCTTCTGCAATATTCTCATCTTCACCTTCAATGACAATATGTACTTCATCACCATGTGCTACTGCAAGGCTCATAAGTGCCAGAAGTTTCCTTGCATCTGCTTTTTTACCCTGTTTTTCAACTGTAACAACACTCGCAAGACCTTTCACTGTATTTACCAGCTGCGTTGCCGGTCTTGCATGCATTCCAATCGGGTCTTTCACCGTATAATAAAATTCTTTCATTTTTTCCTCCTTTTACTACATCTGTACAGTTTTTTCTATATTACAGATTATTTCTAGTATTATTATATTCTGTAACACCACGTTTTCCCACTTTCATATTTGCACCAGTCTGGTGCAATTTCTCATATTGTGAAAAATTATTTTTTTAATATAATAAAATAATATAAGTATAATTATGTCGAAAAATGGAGGGTTTGTTATGACGAACAAGAAACTTGATGTTCTGGATTATCTTCAAAAAAACTCAACATGGAAAACAGCAGCAGAAATTTCTTCTGCACTTGGCTATTCTGTACGCAGCATTAAATCTTATATTCATGAACTGAACGAAGAAAAGCCTGATATGATTCTTTCTTCTAAGAAAGGTTTTCTTCTTAAAGATTACCCCGCCGCAAATGAACTAACCAGTGGTCTGCAGTCCATACTTCCCCAGACGAAAGAAGAACGGATTTCTTATATTATAAAAAAACTGGTTGCGGAAGATACTCCATATGATCTGGACCAGTTTGCGGATGATTTATACATTTCGCCTTTGACATTGCAAAATGAACTTTCGGATTTAAAATCAGAACTTTCGGAATATGATCTGGTTTTAAAAACCAAGAATAATATCGCCTTCGTAATTGGAAATGAGCGTAATAAAAAGCGTCTGATTTCTTCCATGATTTACCATGAAACCAAATCATTTAACTGTACCTTAAGTTCCATCCAGCCTTATTTCCCGGCATATGATCTTAAAATTTTAAAAAAGCTTATTACAACCGACATGGTAACTAATAATCTTTTTATGGACGATTTTTTACTATTTAACTTTATCATCCATGTTGCCATTTCCATGCAGCGTTCCTCTTACGAAAATCAGTTGAATGTAGAAAACAGTGAAATGACTTTTCCGGAGGATATTCAGAATACCATACACAGTCTTGTGGAAGAAGTCCGGAAGTATTTCTCTGTTACACTCTCTGCAGGAGATCAGCAGGAATTGTCTGCACTTCTGATGTCACAGACCTATCCACGAGAGATTATCACCTCCTGTGCCCAGAATTTTGAAGATATGATTACGGATGAAGTTAATACTTTGTTTGAGCTTATCCAGAATAAAGTACGGCATCTTTTTTCCATCAATCTTAACAGTGAGAAATTTTCGCTGCGCTTTAAATTGCATTTAAGGAATTTGCTGATTCGTATCCGCAATAATATCAGCCTGCGCAATCCGCAGATTGCAACAATTAAAAGTTCTTATCCTTTTATTTATGAAATTGCTGTATCCATTGCCAATGTAATCAACCAGCAATATCAGGTGGAACTAAACGAAGACGAAATCGCATATATCGTACTTCATATTGGTGTCCTTATCGAAGAGCAAAAAGCTTATTCCAATAAGATTTCTGTTCTTCTGGTTCATCCGCAGAATGGTCTGTATCAGCTTAATCTGGCTGATAAAATCAAGCTATTACTGGAACAGGATGCTATTATCACAGGAATTGTTTCTTCTACTGATGAACTCGGCTTTTATCGGGATTATGATGCGGTTATTTCTACTATTCCACTTTATCCGCTTCCGGCTGTACCAGTCATTTATATTTCGGAGCAGCTCCAGACAAAAGATATTTCTAACATCATTGATAATATCAACCGGATAAAATCATTACATATGAAAATTATTGTAGAGCAAAAGCTTCGCTATCTTTTCCGGGATGACTTGTTTTTCTGTCAGGAACCTTTTCATTCCGAAAATGAAGCCATTGACTTTCTTGCCGGGCAGCTAGAAGAAAAAGGTATGGTATCTTCCGAATTTAAACAACTTATTTTGGAACGGGAAAGCATCTCTCCCAGCTCCTATGGAAATATCGCCATTCCACATCCACTGGAGCGTTGTGCAGAAAGCTCCGCAATTGCGGTATCCATTCATCCGACCCCTATACGCTGGGGTTCCAATAATGTAAACATTATTTTTATGCTGGCAATCCATCCTTCCGACCAGATGTTATTTAATGATATTTTTGCATTTGTCACCCAGATTATAGCCAACAATCATTATTTGCAGACACTGATTACAGCATCTTCCTGTCAGGAATTTATTGATCTTCTGTTATCTTATTTATCCTGAATTCTTTAAATATACTGTATACATTGTCCTGCTGCCACATATACTAAGATACCCCGGAGAGATTCATATAGGAATTTCTCCGGGGTACTTTAAAGAGGTTTATTATAAAATTTTTCCGTTTGTCTTAATCAGATTCTGATACCAGTAAAATGACTTCTTCCGGGATCGTACAAGACTGCCATTTCCCTTGTCATCACGGTCTACATAAATCATGCCATACCGTTTACTCATTTCTCCTGTACCGACACTTACTAAATCTATGCAGCCCCATACTGTATATCCGAAGCAATCTACTCCATCAATCAGTATTGCATCCTTCAGTGCCTGAACATGTTCTTTTAAATATGCGATCCGATAATCATCCTGAATGGTTTCTTCCGGGACGTCAATTGCACCGAATCCATTCTCTGCAACAAAAAGCGGAATATGGTAACGTCCATACAATTCATTTAATGCAATTCGCAATCCCATTGGATCTATCGACCAGCCCCATCTGCTTTCTGTAAGATACTTATTTTTTACAGAATTTATCATATTTCCATCGATAAGCTGAATATCTTTCCGGCTCGTTGCTACATTGCTGTTATAATAACTGAATCCAATATAATCAACCGTTCCGGCTTTCAGCACCCCTTCATCCCCAGGTTCCATCTTGATGGAAACATCGTGACGTTTTAAATACAGCTTCATATTAGAAGAATATTCTCCCCGCACCATTACATCGCTAAATGCATAATGTTTATTCATTTCTTCCATTCTTACCAGCTGGTCTTCAGGATTACATGTTTCTGCATAAAAGGTAGGATAAAGCATCATCATTCCTATCTTATTGTCCGGATCAATAGAATGTCCAATCTGAACTGCTTTTGCACTTGCAACAAACTCATGATGGGAAGCCTGGTAAATCACCTGATACGGATTTTCATCCGGCTTAATTTCTATGCCCAGTGCATGCTCTGGATGAAGCATATTGACATTAATTTCATTAAATGTCATCCAGTATTTTACTTTTCCTTTGTATCGTTTAAATAATACCTCACAATATCTGCAATAAAAATCAACCATTCTACGGCTGCTCCAAGAACGGTATTCTTTTACCAGATGATAAGGTATCTCATAGTGTGAGATTGTAACCACCGGAGTAATATGGTATTTGAGAAGTTCATCAAACACACGGTCATAGAATTGAAGTCCTTCTTCATTCGGCTGTTCTTCATCTCCATTCGGGAAAATTCTGCTCCATGCAATTGACATCCTGTAACAGCGGAATCCCATTTCTGCAAATAATGCAATATCTTCTTTATAATGATGGTAAAAATCAATTGCCGTATGAGAGGGATAATAATATCCCTCTACGACACCATCTGTTCGTTTTCGCGGCACTCCACGTTGTCCTGCAAGAACAACATCTGCTGTTGAGAGCCCTTTTCCGCCTTCCCGATAGGCTCCTTCACATTGATTTGCCGCTGTTGCACCTCCCCATAAAAATGTTTCACTCAATCCCTGTCCCATATCTTATTCCTCAATCTGCATCTGCTCTTCTCTGCATGTTTTCTTGTCAATCATTTTGAAAAATGGATACCAGATAAGTGCTGTAATAATAATCAATACTACCTGCAGTACTGCTGTCTGCCATCCCTGGGATAAAAATCCGGAAATTACAGGTGGTACAGTCCAGTTAACTTCTGTTCCGGTTAATTTTGGCACTATGCCGGATGCATATGCAAAATAACTCAGTAATGTACATACAATCGGGCTGATTATGTATGGGATAAACAAAAATGGATTAAGCATAATCGGGACGCCAAAAAGTACCGGTTCTGTAATTCCAAAAATGGATGGAATAAGACCAATTTTTCCTACTGATCTTAAACGTTTGCTCTTTGCACGGAATGCTAACATAAATGTAAAGCCTAATGTACATCCAATTCCACCAATCTGTGCTACAATACCAAAGGTATTTGCAAAAATCTGTGGCAGTTCCTGTCCTGCAGCAAGTGCGGCAAGATTTTCAGAACTTGCTGCCATTGTCAGTGGTGTAAAAAGAGAAGTCACGGTTGAACCATGGATTCCACAAAACATAAATACAGTTGTAAAAATCTGCATCAGCAAATATGCCGGTAATGATAATCCAAGTCCCATAAGCGGTGTCTGAATAATTGTATAAACAAGCTGGTGGAAATTACCAAAACTTGTCTGCTGTAATAATACTGCGATAATAACTGCAATCACTGCTGCAAGGAATCCTGGAACAAGTGAAGCAAATGAATCTTCTACTATTTTAGGCATACCTTCCGGCATGTGGATGTAGATGTTCTTTTCTTTGCATAACCACATAAGACGGCAGACAAATATGCTTACCAGCAATACACCAAACAAACCTGCATGTCCCAGCCACTCTGCCGGAATAGATGCGAACAGCTCTGTTGGTGTCAGAATCAGAAATACCATTACTGATATAATAACTGCTGAAATCCGGTTAATTTCCAGTTCTTTTCCATACTGATATGGAAGTACTAAAAGCAGATAAAATCCTATCAACTTCATTGTTACGAAAAATAATGTGTTAAAAATATTGACCAGACCTGTTGCTTCAATAAATGATGTCCATGCCGGTATATCTATATACGCTCCCAGGCAGGCAAATGATCCAATGATAATAATCGGTAATAATAACTGAAAAGATTTTCCCAATGCATTCAAAAATTTAATAGATGAAATCTTATTTGCTATTGGCATCAATTTCTTCTCTAATACATTAATCAGTTTATCCATTTGATTTTCCCCCTTCAATCAGATTAAGTGCATCTTTCAAAATTTTCTCCCCATTCATCATTCCAAAATCCATTGCCGGAATAACCATGATCCGTTCTGCTGCCTCCGGATATTTTTCAATAAACGTATTTTTCTTAAATCCAATCTGCGGTCCAAGTAAAATACAATCTGCAAGCTGTACTAAGGTACCCATTTCCGAATCCGGATAAGCTGCAATTGTACATTCAATATTATCTTTTGCTGCAGCCTGCTTCATCTTCTCCACACATATTCCTGTGCTCGCACCATGCTGACATACTAATGCAATTTTTAACATTCTATTTCTCTCCTTTCTTTGTCTGCTTATATACCCGTATAAGCTCTTCCACTAATACTTTGATTGTGTCCGCACTGTTTAAATGGTCGCCTGCATGCATCATAAGCAAAGTTACTTTTAAGTCTTCCTCCTGCGCTTCACAAAAAAGAAGCTTTGTATGTGCTGCATGTGCCTTATTTAATGCGTCCTCTGAATCCTGCAATACTTTTTCTGCTTCTTCAAACGCTCCCTGTCCTGCAAGTGAAAGTGCATTTAAAGCAAGTGTTTTTGCCTCTCCAGCATTTGCAATCATTTCCATACATTCTTCTGAATGGTCCATTGTTCCACCTCTTTTCTAGTCCTTAATTGATATCATAGTCATATCTTATCTTATTTTCTTCCAGATGTATTCTTCTGCTTTTGCACGGTATGTGTGCAAATGATGAAAATCTGATGTAAAAAAAGAGGTGCTGCATCGTGCTAACACCTCTTTGATAGATTTTTAAACGATTCTAAATTTCTATTATCGGCTGCTTTGCCTTGTCTTATAATAAAAGCCATCCTTGAAAGACTATCGTTTTGTCTTTCTTAGGATGACTCTATTATTGCAAATTACAAGTCCATAAATCTTCTCTTGTGCATCGAATCTTCGTTCTTTATTTGCTTTTATACATTCTTTTTAGTCCTATTATTTTTCTACCCTTATCTTTGGCTTATTAGCCTCTCTGCCTTCCAACCAAGGCACTGTAGCATTTGCAAATATTGCAATTTCAACAAATGCAAATATCGCAACGATTATCACCTTCACAATTATCCTTACTGTAATAACCATAATTTCTATCAATTCTTTTTATTATCTTCTGAAGTTCTTCACTTTCAGATTGTATAATGCCGTCACTTTCAACCATCACCTAATAGGAGAGCTTGTGGGGTTTTATCCTATTTTCTACTTTAGAATGTTATAAAATATAATGGGACAGGAACTCAAATAATTTCTGATTCGTTTCTTCATTCAGTTCTTCAGCCTGTAAATATTCCGGTAGTGGAATTCCCTGCTGACATTCTCCACAGATATCAATGCCAAGTATATTTCCGTTTTCCAGAAAATGTGAGAGCAATCGCTCCAGCATCGGAAGTGACATATTCCCCTGACTCCAGTTAGTCTCTGTATATTGTTTATCCAAGATGTCTTTATCTATGGAAATATAAACCGGCAGATTCTTTTTCATTTTCTATATAAAATGGATAGATATCCACCTTATTAACTTAATTCTGTTGTGTTATTCCTAAGCCATTCTGTAATGTCATCAATTACCTTATCCGGATCACAGTAATAACGACGGTCACATATTTCAAACGAAATTGTCCCCTCATATCCTCTGCGCTTCAGATCTTTATAATACTTTTTCATTGGAAAATCTCCGTCTCCGGGAACTGTATGTCCCCGATCGTTAAAATGCACATGAACAAGCTGAGCACCTAAATTATCCATATAGTCATCTATGCTTTCTTCGGCGTAGGTCATCTGATCCAGATCTACCATACCATGTATGTGAGATGAGCCTATCTCTTCTATCATTCGTTTCAGATCTGAACTTTTTATCAGCACATTTGTTGTTGTTACCTTCAACTCCTCCAGCATCAGCTCCACATTCTTTTTCTCACAATAAGCACCCAACTGCTGCAGAGAATCCCTGCAATACTTCCATGCATCTTCCGGTGACTGATCGAAATATCCAAATCCGGTACTGATCTGAACTTTATGGCAGCCAAGAAATTCCGCCGTATCAATAGCTCGCTGATAATAACGAATACTGGACTCACGTGTTCCTCTATCCTGTGTGCAGAAGTTAACCGGGTATGTACAATTCTCCGGTGTCATTGCCATAACACTTAGGTCTCTTCTCCTAATCTCCTTTTCCAATTCAAGTAATGAAAAAAGAGAATAATCAAATATATTAAACTGTGGTGCACTACAATACAGATCAATACTGTTAAATACTGACTGTTCTACCTTGTCCAGGAATTTCTTCAGCGAATATCTCAAATAATGATAATTCATTGGTGCAAATTTCATTTTTTCCTCCTGTATTCTCCATAATAATTCTAAGATCATGCGCATGTCTTTATTGGTAGTACGTACAATAGTAATTTCATATCTCGCATTTGATATGTATCACTTTGTATCTAATACAATAGTATATCTGCACAACTTCTTTGTCAATACTATCTATTTTTTTCGTTAAATTGACTATTTTCCCTTATTGTTTTTTATTGTATCTGCATAACAAAAATACATTGTAATATATATTCTATTTCAAAATGTATCTTTTTGATACTTGCAAATGTGCTCATAGATGCATTTATCAATATCATCCAACTCATTTTTGTATTATATTGTTATACTAAAAGCATAGAAGTTTGTATTTTATTTTTCAATATTTTTTCTTTTTTTTGCTACAAAAGAACAAATCTGCATATACAAATAGTCTCAAATGTATTATTATATATACACAAAAGTATTCAACTATAAAATCAGATTACAATATCTGTTTTTTTATTTACCGGAAAGGAATTTTCATTAAATGGAACTTGATAATGCCATAGCCACACCACTTTATAAACAGCTTGAAAAACTGATTCTGGACAAGATCACCAATGCAACACTTACTCCCGGCAATAAACTCCCGACAGAAAATGAACTAAGCGAACAATACCATGTCAGCCGTGTTACTGTAAGAAAAGCCCTTGCCGCACTGGACAGTCAAGGATACCTGGAGAAAAATCAGGAAAAGGAACATTTATCGCAGAAAAGAAAATGCAGCGTTCCCTTTACGTCAGATTAAGGAAGGAATGGACGATATTGCCACAGGCAATACCAGACTATTTTCCGAAGCTATGACTGATATCAGGAGCCACCGCAGTCGATGAGCTATCAGTTTTATATCACTTCCACCGCAGAACACGATATTATGCGTGCTGCGGATTACATCGAATTTACCCTCAAAAATCCTGATGCTGTAGATAATCTGTTAGATGCTGCGACCGAGCAGATAGACTCATTAGCCGACCTGCCACAGAAGTTTCATCCGGCAGAGGATCCAATACTGGCAAGCTGGGGCATTCGTTTTGTGAAAATTAATAATTACCTTGCCTTTTATACGATTGATAAAGAAAAACAGACTGTAATCATCGTCCGTTTTCTCTATCAGAAAAGTAACTGGACTTCCATTCTTCGACAGGGATTTCCCCTCGTTTAAGGAATCTGTTTTTATGCAGGTTTCTTTTATTTTTCCAATATATATCATGAGCAAAATTTACTCATAATTAATATTCGCTGCTCATTATATTACCACTCCATTGCAGTGGTCGATCTCTGCTTGTGTCAAGTAAAGACCAAAAAAATTTATTTTCAAGAACTATCAAAAAACGATAGTTCTTGAAAGCTTTCTTGTATAAAGTATATCATTTAACCTGTAAAAAATCATCCACATTCCACTCAAATTGAATGTTGCCGTCATCATACATTGTGATACGCTTTACAACCTGACGAATAAGATCCAAGTCAAATGTCTCCATTTTGGACAACAACTCTATTGTTTCTTCCTCACCAGCTTTATTAATACATTGTTCCAACTGTATTTTAGACTCAAGTTCGTGAAGCTCTATCTCAATTTCACCAATACGCTCAGTAAGCGTTGTCCTTTCCGATACCATAATATCTCTCTGGACAATTCCTTTCGTATAATCATCATACAACTGAAACTTCTTAGCTTCAGCCTTGCTTTTCATTTGATGCAGCTTATCAATTTCTTTTTGCAACTCAACACTACTGCTTCTTTTCTTTTTGTATATCTGCAAATGTTCAAGCATACCTGCCGCTGTTGTATTAATATATTGCATAACACCTGCCTCAAATTCTTCCGTTTTCATTCTGACATTGCGACAGTTATATTTACTCGGATCATAATCACAGCTACACTTATAATACCCATAAGAATTTACAAGTCCTTTACCACAGCAACCACATATTATTATAGATTTTTTATATGAACCCTGCTCTTTAGTTCGATTACAGGTTGTCTTATTAATCACTTTATGTGCTTTCTCAAATGTCTGTTTCGACACTATCGGCTCGTGACAATTTTCTACTATAATCCAATTATCAGGATTCATTTTTTTCGACTTATAACCAGTTTGAGCATTACATGCTGTCTTTCCATAAACAATTGTTCCGGTATAAATCTCATTAAACAATATATTCATAACTGCTGTGGCACTCCATTGTTTTATTTCATAATTTCTTGGGTGATTCCACTTTTTACCATGCTTTTCTTTATATTGTACACGGGTATCAATGTTGTTAGCATTCAAATATCTGGCAATTTGCTTATATTTTTTCCCATCGATAGCCATCTCAAATATAAGTCTGACCACCTCTGCAGGTTCTTCATCAATAACGAGCTTTTGTTTATCACTTTCAGACCTCTTATAACCATATGGAGCCTGCGGTCCTATAAACTTACCAGCCTTTGCTAATGTCGTTCTTGCACTTCGTACCTTTTTTGATGCGTCTCTGCTATACATCATATTTATAACATTTTTTACCGCAACCTCCATTCCTCCTGTTGCTCCTGTAAAATTATTACTGTCATAATTATCATTTACTGATATATACCTTACTTTTAGCACCGGAAATACAAACTCCAGATATCTTCCAACTTCCAGATAATCTCTACCCAGACGGCTATAATCTTTTGTAATAATAACTTGTATATTGCCTTCTTTGACCTGTGTCATCATTTCTTCAAATGCTTCTCTGTCAAACCTTGTTCCGCTTATACCATCATCAATATATTCTCTAACAGTATAAGTTGAAAGAACTGCGTCAGATTTGATATATTCCATAATAAGATTTCTCTGGTTGGTAATACTATTACTTTCATCTTTGCTATTAATATCTGTATCTTCACAAGAAAGGCGAAGATATATTGCAATTACATTATCTGCCATTACACTCTGCCTCCCTTACATCAGCTATAGATACTAACTGATCCAGCATATCATCATAGTACAACTTCACTTCCATATTCTTGTCCGGATATATCTTTATCTCAGATACAAAAGCGTCTACAATCTCCCGAGTCAGTATTCGTTTTCCTTGAAACTTTGATATAATACTTTCCCACGATTCATCTAAATGGAAATCTTTCCTATACTTACTAATGTGATTTTCATATTCCGTAATCTGAATATCTATAACATTCTCATTAATCGTCATTTGCTCTACATCATGTCCAAGTTCTATATTATTTAACTCTTTGGTTTCTAAGTTATATATAGATATACTTCCACCTTCTCTTTTTACCAAGTCAAAGTGAGAAACGATAAGTATGTTATCCCATACGGCCAAATCTAGTGGATAATATTGATCAAATGAAATTGTTTCTATCGTCTTGTCATTTATCGAATATATGCAAACGGTATTACATGGATGATCACCAGAATCTACTGAGTTTGAAAACAATATGTTGTTGTCGAAAAGAATTGCTTTATAATGAGTACCTCCATAATTTGTAATATCAATTTTCTCATCAAAACTCAGTTCTTCAGCATCATAAATGTAAATGTAAGAATTCATCTCTTTTCCGTATTTTGTAGTAGCAAATGCAAATAACATATCTTTACTACACAATAGCTTGCTTACATAAACACCTTCAATTTTCTCACTTACGACTTGATTATTTTCTTTACTACATTTATTAATGTACGAATCACCGTTTAACGTATTGCAATCATTACTGTCATACCTCCTAAAGCAGATTTTAATAAGTGCATCAGAAAAAATGTCATTATACCTGCTAAAACACATTGAAAAAATATAACTGGTACATTAAAAAAGTATTTTTCACTTATTAATGCAAGAATAATGGCATACGGTAAGAATAAAACTACTGATAAAATCGTATTACTACTAAACCACATATTCTTTTTAATACGCATATTACAATATGAAATTTCTTTTAACTCTGGACTAAGAATCCATCGAAATCCCAAATATTGAAACCAGATTTCAATTAATATTAAAAACTCCTGTGCTGAATCAAATATCTTAATTAAGATAGACTCATCTGCATTTCAAATCATATTGAGGTGTGTACAAAAGATGAACAAGAATTAATGTTGGAATTAGCTATGCGTCCAAATTGGATAAAAGCACATATTATGAGCGATAGACGAAAGCTGTCGCTAAATACAATTATGATAGCAGTTGATATTTCGGCATATTTTGGAGAAGTATTTATTAAGAATAATCCCAACATATATTGGGGCTACTTATCAAAACCAAAGAAACTTCATGGTGTAAATAGACCTAGACTATTGGGGTTTGCTGGAGATATGTCAGTTTATGTGTATGGTCGAGTTGAGGTGTGTATTTGGAAGACAATAGAGACAGTAGATAATATGCATTTGTTTAATATGTATCAAGTATGTTTGAAAATGATATAATCATAACTTCTTTGGATTGAAATTGTAATATTTAACATAGTGCAGAGGGGCTGTAAAAAAGTCCCATTGTTACGAACATAATGCCGTATCCGGCATAACCTTAAATGCGACAGCATTTGTATAAGTCACGCATCATCATTCAGAACTTTGCCCAGTTAAAGGCACTTTTCAAAGATACCTGGGAGACAATTCCCGGCAACTGCGATACTTTCATTTATCTTGGAGGCAATGAGCAGAGTACACACAAGTATGTCTCGGAGCTTTTGGGCAAAGGGACGATTGATAAGAAGTCAAGCGGGGAGACAAAGGGCAGACAGGGAAGCTCTTCAAGAAACTATGATGTATTAGGAAGAGAACTGTTTACACCCGATGAGGTCAGAAAGCTGGATAACAAAAAGTGTATTATCTTTATCCGTGGTTTTGTTCCTATCATGGACAATAAGTTCATACCATTCAATCATCCGATGTTTAACCAGACAGCAGATGGCAAGGGAGAGCCTTATGTTCATCAGATAAGGGGAGCAGATAATCTTATCGGTCCACCATTTGAGATTCTGTCAGATAAGGCAGTTAAGTATTATGAAAAACTGAAGGATAAGGGCGAGAATGTGTATATAGACTCTCTTACCTATGAGCAGTTTATGATGCTTGGTGATGCGGAATTAAGCAGAAGATTCTCAATGCAGGATGAAGCAGAGCAGAAGGCAAAGATTGACAGGGAGCAAGCAAATGAGCTTGAGTATGTCGATGAATCGCAGAAGTCTGATGCTGCAGAAAGTGCCAATGCGTCTAATGGAAGTACTGGAGCTAAGCCTGTAAGGAATCCTGAGAGGGAAAAGCCTAAGTGGGAGGATACCATCACAAACAGAATGCTACACTGGTCATATACACCGGAGCAGAAGGAAGAGGTGAAGAAAGCACTTGCTGCAGGAGTTCCGAAGGCAACGATTCTTACTTACTTTTATGCGGAGGTAACTGTGGAGAAGATGAGTTCATATCGGAATAAGCATTAAATGATATCGCATAGGCACAGGAATTATGTTATACTGTGTCTATGTAAATGAAAATGATGTTAAATTCGTTGATATTTTAGGTAAGTAAAGCGTACAACTAAATTTAAAGAATAAGTAGAGTGAACACATTAATTGTTGTATAACGTTTTTATGCAATTAAGGGTTACAATTTCGATAGGAGATATTTATGAAAAAAATTATTTTTACTGTTTTTTCAATACTAATTATATTGACTACTATATTTTTTATTGCTATTGGAACAGTTCGTGATTCACGATACTATATATTGATTTTAGTTTATATTATTGTGTACAAAATTATTTTGTCATTTACAAATAGAAGCAAAAAAAAGTAAACAATATTTTTCAACATTAGAATTAAATTTTTTTGTATAATAATTATTATGGTTTTTATACAGAGAAATATATGAATAACTAAATGAATATATTATGCATGATGAGAGGTGAGAACAATTTGAAAGTTTACTATTTAGCGCTATCATTATTTTTAACGTTCTTCTTCGCACATCAGATAACGCATGTAATGTGCTTTGGCAGATATAGAGATAAAAAATGCAAAAAGAAAAAATTTTATTTTATCTATGGATTTTGGGTGGTATTTTTTGGAATATTGTGTACAATGATGGGTTCGGCATCAGGGGTGGATCATACATTTGATTATGGAATGAACTCCTTAGAATTGTATTTGGGCAAAAAAAATTATTTTGAGGGTAATGTTATTTATGCGGAAGATGACTATAAGCATAATGGTGATTTTATACTAGAGTATTATGTAAAAAATACAGAAGACATAGAAATAATATCAAAACAAATTGTGGAAGAAAATGTATTTATATTTAGAGCTTACAATTTAAGTGATATAAATGTTGTATGGAAATCGGTTGATGATGAGCTTTATGTTTATGGAGGTGATGAACTTTATGCAACTATAGATGTGGAAAGAAAAGGCTTGCTAGTAAAATTAAGTTTTTATTGGAATCAAGAAAAACTGAATCAAAACATGGGAGGATAAAAGTATGGCAAAAACAAAGATTGTAAAATTTATGTGTTCAATTGTGCTTGCGGTCAGTCTGGTACTTTCTCAAAGTTATACCGCAATGGCTTCAGGTTCGTCCACAATAACTGAGCAACAGTTGGGAGTTCTATTTGATGGGATGGAAAGCATAGTAGTACAGTTGGAAGAGATGGGATTGACAGAAGAGGATATAAGTGATTTATTTGGTGTACTACCAAGAGAAGACTCTTTTTACCATGAAATAGAACCACAGTCAATAGAATATAACGGAACTTTTGTATGTGAAGGAAGTTTACTTGATGTTTCACCAGAATCATCTAATACCAGAAGTTATAACGGAAATTTACCAAGTTCAGATGTAACGCAAAAAGAAAGAATAGAGAATATTTATGGTATTGCATTACAGTATTATAGGACAAATTATTATGAGGGTTCTAAAGTAGATGGTACAGCATTTGGAAACTATTTATCATATCTGTATCTGTCACATTATATAGACGGACCGGGGAGAGCACCAACTGCTGCAAGAGTGAGAAGATAAAAGCTGTCATCTTCTACCTTGGTATCCTTTACCTCCTGCCTCACAGTTCCGACCTTATAAAACTTTCCTTCATACTCAAGTACATCGCCGAAAAGCGCCGGAGTTGTTGTAATCTCCTTAACACCTGTGACAAATACCTGAGAGATTGTTTTCATCATTGACCAGCCATGATCAATACCGATTACTTCTAACTTGTTATTCATTTTCTTCTTCCTCCATAATCTGCATATTCTTTTCATACATCTACCCATACCTTTCGGTCTGTTCGCCTTTTCTCTCTTCTTTGCTGCTGAAATGTTTATAAGCAAGTTCATCATATATGCGATCACCCTCTGCTTTAGCTTTCATAAGGCATGCCAAACAGATTGTTACAATAATTACTGCTACTACTATAAATACTTTCATATCCAGCCACCTCTCTTTTTGTGAGATGACTTACATTCGGACCAAATCAGCTTCCTTTCTGCCATCTCCTGCTCCTTTCCAATAAAAAAGGCAGGACAAACAGCCGGATACACTTTTCAGTGCAAAGCTAATTTAGTCCTACCTAAAATTATTACTATTCAATTTTCACCTCTCTTGTGTACACAAATTACATTCAGAATTTATATTCTGAAGCAACTATGTATTCTCATAAATTTCGGATTTTAAATAACAGCGCTGCCTTATCTACCGATTAAATGGTATAAAAAATAGGGACTAAATCAGCGTGAACCCCTTGTTTTCAAGGTTTTCTTCTAACTTGTCCCTATTATATCGCATTCATCGTGCTGGATAATCTGCGCGGTAAAGCCGGAATATTTTCCATGTTGTGGTTTAAAATCACCATTCAGATAATCCACCTCTATCTCCTGGTATCTTGTGCAGGCTTTGGCTCCATCCAGCGAAAGACAGCTTTCCTCTGTGCTGTAGCCGCCTGACTTCTTCGTAATCACCGGATTCACCATTGCAAATTGAAATGGGCCTGCTGCCACTACAATAATCGCTTTGTTTATGCCAATCATATTTGCTGCCATTCCAACGCAGGTTTCCCGGTTCGCCCGAAGGGTATCCAAAAGGTCTGTTATTACCTGCTTATCTGCAGGCGTTGCCGGTATTGCTTTCTCTAAAAAAATGTGTGTTCCTTTTACTATTTTCCTAACCATAATTTATCTCCAATATCTGAAACTACTCATTGAGCAAAATGCAGACTTTCAAGCCACAATTTTGTTCGGTGCTAATTTAAAATAAATACGTCTGCCTGCTGCAAAGCCTCCTTTGGCATTGCCGTCTGCTCTTTGCGGTTCCAGTATTGCGCTGCCTGTTCAAATTCTTCATGTGTCATATAAAGTTCATCTCCTGATTCTGGCTTTATTTTTTTGCCTTTTCTTTTATCCCGTCATTTTACCCTTTTATTTCTCCACGTTTCTTTTATCAATATTCCTGGGATACCTCTAAATAGCTTCGCTTTCCACTGATATAATCTGCATAGGCAAGTTCCGGGTCTTTTCCACGAAATACCGTGCAAAGTCCGCACATCTCGCAGTCTGCAATACATGGAAAAGCATTTTTGATATACTGTCTTCTTTCCGCTTCAGTAGAGGTCTCTATTTCCGGTGCTCTCATATTGCCACCTACCTGACGGTGCCGGAATTGCTCCGGTATTCCTCATTGATTTCCCGCAACTCCTTTTCGCCGTTGATATATGGCTCATAAAATGCATCCACGGAACCGCCACCTAAATTATCGCAGCCATTGCAAAAATCACAGGCTCCTCCGCACTGGTTCAGGCCCTCCTGCACGATATGAATCCGCTCTTCCCTGGTTGTATCTTTGATTAAAATACTTTTTATTTCCATTCAGCCATCATCCTCTCCCATTTTTCTCTTTCCATATGGTTCAAATAATTTCTCTCTTAAGTTAAAGTTTAGCACGAAAAAAGAGGTGCCGCAACCGAACCTCTTGTGGGGTTTTATCCTATTTTCTACTTTAGAATGTTATAAAATATAATGGGACAGGAACTCAAATAATTTCTGATTCGTTTCTTCATTCAGTTCTTCAGCCTGCAAATATTCAGGCAGTGGAATTCCCTGCTGGCATTCTCCGCAGATATCAATGCCAAGTATATTTCCGTTTTCCAGAAAATGTGAGAGCAATCGCTCCAGCATCGGAAGTGACATGTTCCCCTGGCTCCAGTTAGTCTTTGTATATTGTTTATCCAAGATGTCTTTGTCTATGGATATATAAACCGGCAGATTCTTTTTTATTTTGGAAATCTTATTTTTGTCTTCTCTGGTATGAATTTCTTCTGCGGAAAAAGTAAGGAGTTTTTCTGATATTTCTTTACGATTCATCAAGCCATCATTTTCCCAATAAAGCTGCTCTATATCCTTCGCCTGCGGTCCGATTAATACCAGTTGCTGCAACCATGGATTCGTCTCTAACACCTTTTCTGCCCAGTCTCCGCAGCTTGTCATGTGCTCAATCATCGGCTTTTGCATGTCCGTATGATGGTCAAATACAACAAGCTGGAATTCCTTTTGAATCTGGCTTGTCATAATTTCTGTCACATAATGATAATTTCCGGAATCCAGAAAATGGATTCC
The DNA here is from genome assembly GCF_020687575.1 of Roseburia sp. CLA-AA-H209. NCBI lineage: Bacteria > Bacillati > Bacillota > Clostridia > Lachnospirales > Lachnospiraceae > Roseburia > Roseburia sp. CLA-AA-H209. The sequence goes on along the minus strand of NZ_JAJEQU010000004.1, from coordinate 16,052 downwards.
ATGAATTCCATATGGCTTGATTTTTTCTCTGATTTTCTCTTCTGCCTGTCTGGAACAATACAAATCACACTCTTCAATTTCAGAGCAGTCCAGCCAGTGTATGCCGATATTCTTTGGTATGTTTTCATCGCAATATACATGCGAAAAATCTAAAATCAGATGATTGGTTGTCATTGTTGTGCCTTTCTTAGTCTTGCTACTTTTCCAAAGGGTGGATTCACATCTTCATTATCAATCAACCAGAGAACCGGAATATCAAGTATATCTGCTTCTTCTGGAAATAAACCATATCCATCAGTAAATATAATAATGACAGATGGCAGGTTGTGTTTCATATTACTTTTTATATAATGAAACACAACCGTAAAATCAGTACCACCTCCACCATATGGTATTATTTTTTCTAATTCATTGATATTTTCAAACGAAATTGGTGGGGTTACATCTGTATCAAAGAACCCAAACTTTCCCTTTATTTTACCATTAAATTGCTCAATAATACCTCTAATTTCTGCATATACTGCTTCAAGCGCATCTTGATTTACTGAAGCGGAAGTATCTGCCCAAAACCAAATTTCTTTTGTGACAAAATCTCTTTCGTTGAAATCCGGCAAGTCTGAACTGTTATATCCAAACAATATCTCGTTTCTTACGAAATCATAAATGGCAGCTATTTTGTTATATTCATCTAATTCTATCCATTTACGATTTTTTATGAGAGACTGTATACTCTCTACATCGAAATTTAGCATTTTAGTCATTTCAAGATATTTCTTCTCCATAATATCGCCTCTCTTTCTTCTTATGGCTCTATTATAGAAAACAAACCTCTAATAAACTTTCAAAAATTCGCTATCTTTTACTGTACTTCTCGCCGGAAGCCCCATCATCCTTTTTACTGTAGATGCAAAATGTGATGGTGAATCAAATCCTGCGTTTAATGCTGCTTCTGTTATCCGTTTCCCAGCTAATAAATCTTGAAATACTCTTTCTAACTGATGCAGTGTTAAATATTTTTTAAGCGTTATCCCTACCTGTTCACTAAACAAATGAGATAATCGGCTTGCTGAAATACACAATTTTCCAGCATATTCCTCTATCGAATGTTCTTCACAACTACATTGTTCCAATTAATGACACGATTCGTCCGTTTAGGATATAAATACTTATCTACTAAAACTTACGCCAACACTTCTCTTTCAAAAATGCCTTAATCTCATCTTCATTTCGACCTTCATAATAAGCTACAAGAAGACTCTTGAATTCAGGCACAATATTCTCCGGCACAACTAACAATCCAATACCTTTTCCAATCATAAAATGATTAGCAAAGATAATAGAAGCTCTCTTATTACCATCAATAAAAATCTGTGTCTTCATACAATAAAGCGTAAGCTCAATTGCAATATCAACGTCCTCAAGTCCTGAGTTTATAATTTCATCTATTTTCTCTTTTACATCCAACTCATTTGGAATTGGAGGCACATAGCTTGAACCACCAATCGTAACAGGAACAACTCTAACGGAACCACCATTTTCGAAGAACCCTTCATTTACCAGGCGTGCTATATGACTTACCATATAATAATTGCAAGGAGAAGCCACTACATCCGGATCCACAATAAACTCCCACGCATGCTTCAAATTTAAGATTTTTTGAACATCAGTCGCTTTTACTCCGTTAACTTCGCCATTTTCCAAAATAGTTTCTGTCTGTGGAAATGTAGTGGAAACACCTTCCAATACAGCCTGATCATAAATCAGACTTTTGACATTAGCTCTAGCAAAGTCAATATTAAGCTTTACTCTTGGTGACAGTTCGCTTTCTGTATATCCAAGCTTTGCTAAGTCCTTTTCGATTTTTCTAAGTTGCTTTTTAACCGCTCTTATTTGCTGCGATTGATTAACTGCAAGTGCGTAGAGCTCCTCAGAATATTTATCTATATAATTTGATTTGTATTTTCCAGCTTCTCTTTTTCTAACATAAATATATTTCTGATCATTTACAGTCTTGACTTCAATACTTCCATCAAATGCAGAGATATTAATTTGAGCCTGCAAATCAGCTTTTTCATTTAGTAATCTTTGGATTTCTGTTATATTACTCATTCATCCATCTCCTTTTAGGGTTATTTTATGATTATATATTGGCACTTTTTCACCCTAAATTCAATATATTTTTTAAATTTAGGGTGATTTTTTATTATATTTTTTTCAAATTCACCCTAAATCATATCGGACAGGTTTATTTCTTACTCGCCACCTGTAGAGGTGGGAGTCTTCTCCGATGAGATAAAAATGTTTTAGATTCGTTTCTATCTTTTGTATTCGAAAGCATCCCCTGTGAATTTAGTGCTAATTGTGTTGGATCCCTGGGACATCCGCGATTTACAACTCTAGTAAATGAATCTCCTGTACTAATCATCATAACATTATAATTCCCAGTTTCCTTATTAGTTATTTCAACCATTCGGTAATGATGTTCTTCATTATTAACCCTTGTAATTTTTGAACTTCCACTGTCATCCTTTACATATTAGATAAAAGCATGTAAAATTTCTTTTACATAGCTTAATTGCGGTCTATTTAGCTTGTTTCTTGACTACTCAGGAAAAATATTTCTACCCTCGCCCCACCTGTATTTTCAGAATTTGAAAGTTTAATACCTCCACCATATTTTTCAGCCACAGTTTTTGCAAAAAATAGTCCCATCCCATAATGGGCTTCGCCATTTCTACTTGTGTCATCCATAAAAAACTGCTCTGTGCCATGCAATAATGCTTCTTTTGTAAATCCTGATCCGCTATCCTCCACAATGAATGTCAGCCGGCCATCCTGCTCCTTTGCGTCAATATAAATGATTCCATTTTCTTTTGTATGCTCCACTGCATTCTGAATCATATTCATTACGGCCCGGAACATTGGATCATAAGCAATCGTTACCTTTTTATCACTTTGTCCCGCCTTCCAATCTATTTTCTGGTGATAGATTTCTACCAGTCCGAGTGCCTGTTCCTTTATATCTGCGAAAAAATCTTCTAACCTCACCGTTGTATAGGTAACATCACTGCAATTCCATGATTTTGTGACATCTATCAACTGTTTTACATAACTTTGTATCTGTGTTGTGCCGTTCAAAACATAAGTGATATTATTCTTCTGTTCTGTGGTCAGTTCAGTCTCTGAAAGTAGTTCTGCATTTCCCCGTACAATCGTAAGAGGTGTTTTAATATCATGCGCCAAAGCAGACATCTGTTGTTTCTTTTCCTGCTCTGTTTTCCACTGCTTTTCTAAAGATTCTCGCAATGCATCTCGCATATCATCGATTGCCGATAAACAGTCATCAAACTCTTTGATACCGGAACAGGATGTCTCATATTCCAGATTTTGATCCTTTATTTGTCTGATTGCGTCTAATACAGGCTGCATCTGCTTTTTGATTCTTTTTCCAAAACGTATGGACGGAATGATGATAATCGCTACCGCTCCAATCACTGACATAATACTCATCACATTCTGTGGTCCTATAAAATGCTCCCTCAAAAAAGCTGAATGATATTGAGGTGTCAGGCGATATTGCAATACAACATATTCATTTTCCCTTACAATTACTTTATAAAAATATTTCCCGGATGCGTTTCCGTACTTTGCAACATTCCATGCTATCTGTTCGTATTGTTCTGACATATCTCCACCTATTTTCTCTCCATTCTCTGAAAAGATTACATAATCACAAAGTGCAGGAATCATCTCAGCAGTTACTTTATCCGCACGTAAAATCGTATCATATGCTTCATTAATCTTTTGCTCTGCATAATTCGCCGGATAGATACAGCCCACACTAATCAAAAGGGACAGCAGCAGCCAAGCAACAATCACCAAACCTACTAATGATCCAAGCATGACCAGTACATATCTCATAAAAATCCAGCTGAGTGCATTGCTTCTCTTTACTCTTCCCATTTATATCCAATCCCCCAGACTGTTTTTATCGGTGTATAATCATAATCCGCAAATTTTGCTCTTATATTTTTGATATGCGTGATAATGGTACTGTCATTACTCTCACTGTCAAAACCAAAGACCTCTTCTAAAATCTGTTCTTTCGAGAAAACCTGTCCCCTGTTTTTAGCCAGGAATTCACAAATTTCGTACTCCGCTTTCGTAAGAGGAAGTTCCTTATCATCAACCAATAGTTTCTTTTGAGATATTTGAATACAGACCCTCCCCAAAACCATCCGGACAGAATGTTCCCTGTGCTCTCTTCTAAGATGTGCATTGATCCTTGCCCGAAGTTCCATCACTCCAAATGGCTTTGAAATATAATCATCTGCTCCTAAAGAAAGTCCGTTTACCAGACTGTTTTCCTCCGTTTTTGCCGTAAGAAACAAAATCGGACAATCCACAAGTGCCCTGATTCTTTTGCATAATTCGAAGCCATCAATTCCAGGCATCATAATGTCCAGTAAAATCAGGTCATAACGATGTAATTCTTCCATATTAAGTTTCAGCGGATTACTTACTTTGGTAACCAGATGTCCATCCTTATTCAAAATGCTTTCTATCATTTCCAGAATTGCCGGTTCATCATCAACTGCCAGTATTTTTGCCATAGTTTCCCTCGATTCTATTCCGATATTCTGTTTCCTTCCCAGTGGTTTACCCACCAAAAATAGTATACCATACTAATCCCTGTAAATATTAAGCAACCTGGTATGAATGACAACCATTCACCTACACTAGTTTCTCCCAATATAGATTGCAGATAAGTATATGGTACTCTACCCGTCCAGCAGACAAATACATATTTCCACACATAATCTCCAAGTCCGGTAAGCATCAATGCACTAATTAGTCCTGATATAATCCCTGCTCCAATGGATACCCCTTTTCCAAACTGAAAAGCCAGAATCAGCTGCCACAGATAAAGTGGAACACTGCTTCCCCACAGTAGCAATGCTGCAAATATACATCCTTTCATGATTTCGATATCGCTTGATGCGATTCTTCCAAATCCAATTCCGAATATGATTGCTGTCAATAGGATAGAGCACAGACACAAAACCAGTAGCATCAACAGTTTCGATAAAAATGCTGTAAGTTTATCTGGTAAAGACAACAGGTTTTGAAAATTACCTGCATTTTGTTCCTGTTCCATCACACTTGCTGTAAAAATTCCAATAAGTACCGGAAGTCCTGCTCCTATTGCCTGATAAAATGCAATCACTTTCATATTTTCATTCCATGGTGAAAAAAAGTAATATATTAAAAATATAACGCTGGTTATAATCGGAATCAGTAAGTGTGCCAGAATCACAGATGTTCCTTTCATCTTTCGCAAGTCTGCATTAAGAGATCTTCCAATCATCTTATTTCACCTCTCTTCTCTCAAACCATTTCAAAAACAGAACCGTTACAAAAACAAACCAGATGATTGAGAGACACATTCCCGGAACAATGACTCCCATATCCAAAAGAGGATTCCCTGCTTCTGCGGCAAGTCCATTTGGTAAAACATGAAGCAACGGGCACATCATTCGCATAGGGATTGCAGAAACAAGTACATACCAGATTCTGGTTTGTGATATTACCACACCGCTGACGGTAATAAATAGGCAGACGAGCAGGTTTACAATCATTCCAAATCGTTCACTTAAAAATAAAGCTACCGGAATCTCCCATAACTCAGAAACCGTCAGAAACAATACTGCAATCAACGCTCCTCCAACTGGAACATGTGTCGTTAGAAGAAAGCCTCCAAGCGTTGCTCCTGCAAACACAATCACATTAGAAAACAAAATCATGTACCCAATATAAATAATTTTCCCCAGCAACAATTTTCTTCTGTCTGTGGGAATAGTCATTAAATGATAGTATTTTATCTTTTTCTCCTGCGCCACAGAAAGATAACAAAATAGAGCAATCATCCCCGGCAGCAAAAGTGTATACCACCAGTTCCAAACACTTTCTGCATAAGCATTTGTCATCCCAAGAGTAAATATAAATGCCATGACAAATGTAAGAAGAGGAAATCCCCAGATAAACTTTTTTCGCATGGTTCTTTTGGCTTTTTGATGTTCTGCTTTTATAATATTAACCATGGATTTCACCTGCTTTCTGGTTTTTTCTTACCACATTCATAAACAAATCTTCAAGATTATCTCCCTGCTTTAATGCTCCTTCGTATCCTAAGATTCCACCTGAAATAATCCCGACTTTATCTGCAAGTAACTGTACCTCTGAGAGAATATGACTGGAGAGAATTACAGTGATTCCCTGTTCCGGAAAAGACCGGATCAGCTCTCGTAATTCCTCGATGCCTATTGGATCTAATCCATTCGTAGGTTCATCCAATATCAAAAGTTCCGGTTCTCCAAGCAATGCCATTGCAATGCCTAGTCTTTGCTTCATCCCCAAAGAAAACTGTCCTGCTTTCTTCTTTCCGGTGTTTGTAAGTGATACAATCTGCAAGACCTCATCAATTCTGTTTTCATCCGTACCAAGCAATAATTGTCTTACCTTCAAATTCTCTCTGGCGGAAAGATTTTCATAAATAGGCGGATTTTCAATTAACGCTCCTATTTTTGATAAATCTTTCCTATCCAAAAGTTTTCCATCAAAGTAAATCTTTCCTGCAGTTGGTTTCATCATACCGGTCAGCATTTTCAATGTGGTAGATTTACCAGCGCCATTCGGTCCAAGCAGTCCATAAATCTGTCCCTTTTCGATATTAAGTGAAACATTATTTACCGCTTTCTGTTTTCTAAAATATTTACATAGATTTTGTGTCTGTAACATCATTTCCATCTTTACTATCCTTCCTTCTATATTTCATTTCTTATTGAAATATAACCTAACAGAAAAAAATAAAGATTTGATGAAGATTTATTCCCGTATCCATAAAGTGCTTTCCACCATTTTTTAATGCTTTCGCAATGACAGAAAAAATCTTATGATTTTCCCCATCGTCTTCAAGATATCCTATTGCTCCATCCGCCATATTCAGCACAACATCAAATTCCTTATCAAATGTGATCGTGCGAATGTCCTGACAAATGAACTTTGCATTCAAATTTTCTTTTTTTGCCTGCTCGTTTGCATAATCTATGTACGCCGGTGTAATATCAATACCGGTATATGAAGTTTTGGCTTTATCTTGTAGTTTGCGAATATCCGTATAAATAGAAAAAAACCTTTGAGAAAAGGATTTCTCCTCTCTCAAAGGGCAAGTTGGCAAACTGGAATTTATCTATTAACTCTCTTAACTTTCCCCTATTTTCAAGGCTTCCCGCCATTGAAAATTCTATATATGTATCCTTTTCCCTTGTTTTTGCCCTTATGGGATAATTACAAGGGAAAATTCATTATTCAGTTGTTTAATCGTTGCCTGCCACTTTATCAAGAAGTCTTGCGGAAGTCCGCTTTGCTTCCCTTGTAGCATGGGCATAGACATTCATGGTGGTACTCACGTCTGAGTGTCCTAACAGTTCCTGCACATCCTTAGGCTGAGCCCCGTTGGATAAGAGGTTTGTCGTGTAGGTATGCCTCAGTGTGTGGAAATGGAAACCTTCAAGCTCCGGTACTTTTCTTCCTGCTGTCCGGCAGGCTGTTTCTATGGTTGCCGGAAGTTCCAGACAACCATCCTCCCTTAAGCATACAAAGAAGATTTCGGTGTAATCTTCCGGCACATTCTCTGTCATTCCCAAATGATAATACTCGTAATGCACCCGATTCTTTTCCATTACTTCTCTGTAAAAATTCCGCTGGTAGAGTTCCCCATACTGAAAACGGTTTTTGTGCTGTTCCTTTTTTGCATTCCTCAAAATATCTGCGAGGGTATCGCCAAAGTCAACAACCCTGATCTTTTTCCACTTTGTCGGACCGATTTCGTGCTTATGGGTAGCACCATTGTAGCGGATGCTCCTGCGTACAGTGAGATACTGTTCTTCAAGGTTGATATCCTGCCATGTCAGACCTGCTACCTCTCCAAGTCTGAGACCTGTAAAGTATGCTATCTGAACCGGAAGAATCGCATCCCCACTTCGTTTTCCAAGCTGTTCAATCAGTTTCCGGTACATTTCAAAGGAAAGCGGTTTAACCTTGTCTCTGTCTGTGGCTGTTTCATCCGCAAACAAATCTGTTTCTTCCTTTTTATGCCTCATCACCACATACTGCATTGGATTGAAGGTAATAAACTGTTTCGGAAATACCGCAAACCGGAATGACTGTTGCAATACTGCTGAAAATGACCTTACATAATCAATGGAATATCCTTTTGATATAAAATCTCCCACAGTGCCTCCAAATGAGAGCAAATCCATAAACTCCTGCAGGTGTACCGAAGTCACCGTTTTCAGTTTCCTTTTGCTGATAGGGTGTTGTTTGATTCTCCCAATTGTCTGAAGATAATTGCCAACCGTTCCATTACTCAATGTGCCTGTCTTTAATTCTTCCTCAGCCCACAGGTCAAGCAACTCTCCGAGTGTGATGTTTTCAGCCTTTGCAACAAACCGCTTGGCTTCATAATCCTCCATTGCCTGCCTCAACAGCTTTTCCGTCTCGCTTTTGTTTTCCGTACCTGCAAATTCCTTCTGCACCAGATTACCGCTTGCATCTTCCACATAGAAGCGGTAGTACCATTTCTTGCCTTTCTTTCTTACAGAACCTTTTGCCATAATCGTTACTCCTTTCGATATCGACAATCGGAACTGATGAAATGCTTTCTGCGTGTAGATATCTTACGGACAAGTCCGTAAGCCAATTCGTCGCTCGTCAAATCTGTAAACAGCTTGACTCGCTTGCACTCATTGTATCATAACTCCGGTTGTCTATCTATACCGGTTCGGAGTCTTTCTCTGAAAGAAGATTTGCAAGCCTTACGGCTGCCGTTTCGGGATTCTTGGAATAGAGCCTTACAATGTCGCCCATGTCGTTCAGTGCGTTTACCGTATGGGTGATTTCCCTAAGGAACATAATCTCATTATATTCCTGATTGGATTCAAACCCCATTACTTTTGCAATTGTGGCATCTTCCGTATTCCCTTTAAAATTCTTACAGGCATATTGAAAGGAATCAACGAATAATTCGTATTCCTTCAACATCAGCAGCAGTAAATCTTTGGAAAAATCCGCTTCGTCTGCCTTCATATCATAAGGCAGTTTGGAGAGAATGGAAGTCATGGTATCACGAATCTGTAATTCCCTTTTATCCGTAACATCACTTGTCATTTCTTCCGTCTCGCCCTTCAGCCACTCCACTGATACATGAAGTGCTTCCGACAGACCATCCAGAACAAGCTTCTTGGTGTTGTCAATCGTTCCTGCCTCATACCGCTGTATGGTGGAAGCGGTAACTCCCATCTTTTCTGCTATATAAGGCTGGTTGACACCTAATTCCAGTCTGCGTTGTTTTGCCCTGCTACCGATTAACTTGCGTAATTCTTTATCTTTCATTCTGATACGCCTCCTTTTTCGGTATGGCTAAAGTATAACACAGTAAAAGTAGCATTGCAATATGCAAGTTAATAATTACTTTTAAAATTTCGTAACGCTTGACAAGAAGATATAAAAGTTATATAGTAGGCATAGTTACAAAATTGCATTATGCAATTCAAGAGGAGGTGTTTTAATGACAGAAGTGAAGATTGCACTGTCCATTGAGGAAGCTGCCGACTATACGGGTATCGGCAGAAATACCCTGCGGAAACTGGTAGAATGGAAAAAGCTTCCGGTATTGAAGGTAGGACGGAAAGTCCTTATCAAAACGGATATGCTTGAAAAGTTCATGACCGCCAATGAAGGCAGGGACTTAAGGGACAAAGGAAATGTCAGAGCTGTCACAAGAAATGTGACAAATTAAATAGGGACAGTCCTAAGACCATCCCTAAGGTATGTATCTGACCGAAGCCATGATATACCTACACGCAAATAGATTATACCATGTGCTTCCTCTAAGATACAACCGGAAATTTAAGAAGTGGGGAAGAAACTTTTTTATACAAGCCCTCGGCGTTTGAGAGCGAAATACACCCCTCGCACAAATCTTACGATTTGTACTCTGTGTATTTCGCCCTGCTGGGAGCTTTTCGCCGACAGGCGGATATGTTCGTAGACAGGCTACCTATGTAGCCTACTCACTTTCACATTAGAAAGTTTCCCATCCTCATTTCTTGCAGCTTCGTACTTGGCAGATACGGAAAGGAGGAAGCACATGCCAAGAAATTCATTTATTCAGATGACGAAGCTCCACAATGTCCGGGGAAGAATTTATTATATTTCAAGCCCAAAGAAGCAGGAAAATCTGTATGCGGTATATGAAACCACAGACCGTAATTTTTGGACTGACCTTGCAAAATATAATCAGGCAGAATTTAAAAAAAACGGTACGGAGGGGAAATGTATTGAGGCAAGGGAATTGATCATAGCCCTGCCGGAATCTTTTACGGAGTATCCTCCAGACAGACTGTTGCAGATATTTACAGACCATTTCAGACAGACTTACGGAACGGACTGTATCGCAGCCCTGCATCACAATAAGCGGAAAACCAACTATCACATCCATCTCATTTTTTCGGAGCGTACACTCTTGGAACAGCCCATAGAAAAGGTTGCCACCCGCAATATGTTCTATGACGAAAAGGGAAATCATGTACGCACCAAGAAAGAGATACTTGATGAAGAAGGAAATATCCGTAAAAGGTGTAAGGTGATTCACAAAGGTGAGGTATACGAAAGACAGATTTTCTCCATTAAGGATAAACACTTCAAGGCTGAAAATTTCCTTGATACCGTCAAGCAGGATTATACCAATCTTATCAATCAGTATGTGTGGGATAAAAGCCAGCGGTTAGAAGTTTTTGAGCGTGGCGGTATGTATCTTGCCACCAAAAAGATTGGTAAGAACAATCCGAAAGCCACCGAGATTGAGGCAGACAACAGTAAACGCACCTTGTGGAATCAGACTGTTGACAGAGCGATTGTAACGGGTGTTTCCAAGTCAGAAATCATGCAGATAAAAAAGGAACGGATAACGGACAAGATTGTGGAATCCGTATGGCTTTACGGAAACAGACCGAATCTGTTATCTTCCATTATCGGTACTGCCATTGCAGTATTAGAACTGTTAATCTCCAAAGTATTTCTCAAAACTCTGGAGCTTGCAGATAAAGTAATTTCCAAAGAGCTTGAAGCAAGACCGGAGAACACAGATTTCAAAGAGCAGAAAGCTGTACCAGAAGAAAGCAGAAAGCAGACAGATACACCAAAGCCTGCCATACCGCCAAGACCACAGCCATCACCGGAAGCAGTTTCTTACAAGCACTTATGCGAAATTTATCAAAAGCTGCAAGAACAGAATAAAGCAATTTTTGCACTCGAGAAACAGCGAAGTGACCTTGAAATTGAACTGTCCGACAGCAAAGGTATCTTCAAAGCAAAAAGGCGTTCCGAACTTTCAACAGAGATAGCCGGATTGGAGGAACGTATTTCCCGAATGAAAGCCCGATTATCCCATATCGTAAAGGAATACGGGTATCAGAATGCGGAAGCCTTCTACAAAGCATTTCATAAGTCAGAGACAGCTTATGGGGATTATCAGGACAGCCTTAAGAATTGGAAACAACGGTATGGAGAAAAGCCACAGTCTCTACACGATAGGCTTATATCTAAGAAACAGGACATAAAGGAGCGAGAGTTAACAAGACCATATTCTCCACCAAACCGTGGAAGGAGTAGATAACAAACGAAGGGAGGCAATTGCCTCCCTTCGTTTGTTATCTCTCCGTAAAAGACTGGAATTTCACCCTCTCGCATAAAGATACAAATTATTTTTTTATTTCCTTATCATATATCTTTTTTGAGTATACCACAGTTACAATTGTTGCTAATAATAAATAAATCAACATAAAGATTGTGCCAGTCATCCCACTTGTAAATACGGTTGTAATGATAGTCAATAACCCCGTAATAATAATACATATTGCACCAAAGCGGTTACTCTTTCTCCATGTATTATCATTGTGCATACTCCAAACGGTTCGAACTCCCACTACTGCATTTCGTTTTGCCTTTGTCATAAAATTTCCTAATACAATAAATATAATACCACACAAAATACATGAAACTTTTGCAATGTCAATAACCGCATGTTCACCACCTGCATTTGCCTGTATCCAAGAAGAATAAAGAATAAAATAATGCATAATCCCGAACATGATTGCTTGCGAAATTCCTACAACACATAATACCTTTGCAGAAGATTTTGCTTCCATCTGTTCCTTTTCTGTATTTGCATTTTTTGATTTTTTCTCAAACACATAGATTAGCAAGTGCCAAAACAGTGTAATAAACAAAATAATTACCGGAAAAATAAAGCTTTCTGTTTTACTTCCCCATCTGTCAGTGTTTCCCTCCAAGTCATGATGCATAGGTATAATATCAGGCATAAACTGTAGTACAACACTTGTAACTACAACTGGTATCATTGCTACTATCCACATTATTTTTTTCATACTTTTTTTCCTCCAAACTGGTTAACCCATATAATTAATTCATCGAAAACCGTAGTGTTGATTTCATAATAAACAAAGTTTTTCTCTTTATATTCAGATATCAAGTCTGCGTTTTTAAGTAATTTTAAATGATAAGAAAGAGCAGCCGGTGTAATCTGTAATTTTTCAGCAATCTCTCCGGCATTTAATCGTTCATTTCTCAACATAATAAGAATGTCTCTTCGCTGGCTATCTGCCAATACTTTAAAAATGTTAGTTTCTCCCATATCTTTTACCTATTTAAAACTTTCTTTAAATAGATTTTAGCATGCTATTTGTTTTTGTGCAAGAACTATTTAAAAATAATTTTAAATAGAGGGGATACACTGAAAAATCAATGTGTCCTCTCTATTTACCTTAAGGCAAAATTCAAACATCTAGAAACTTAAGATTCCTGCCTCTTATTATGGAATAACCGTACGTTCTATATATTTTTCTGGAATTTTTAGTACTAGACCTCTATCATGATATTATATTAGCAAAATCACCACGTATCTAAACGATCCTCTGCATCAACCCATACTTGCATTTCTCCATCCAAGTATAATCTTGCATATTCTAATGGATTATCAATAGCCAAAGCATTCAACGAACACTGGGAGCCGGGAGTAGTTCTCAATCCTTCCTCTGCCTTATTGCAATCAATTCTAAGAGTAATAATAAGGCTATTGCACCAGCTGTCTTAGGACCTCTCTCTACTGTATAGATGTTACTCCCCTTAATCTTGGCTCCCTTCGGTTCGTGGGCATGAATCTTGGCTTTCTCCTTGGTGTGAATGACCATCGGTTTGTCATCAACCTTTCTAATTTTCAATTTTCTCACCTCCTACTTTGAAAAATAAAATAAGCCGCTAGGGAGCAAAAATTACTCCTTAACGGCTATGTAAAATCATTCAATATTCAATTATTAAAAGCAACATGAAACTGAAATTTCACGCAGACTATTCCTATACCGTAATGTCTATTCTGACCGATGATTTCTTCTCACCAAAATGCTTTATTTCGATATCCTTCATTTCCTCTATAACATCTTTTTCAATTTGGTGAACATCACTTAATTGTAAATCTCGCTTCGAATCATTTACTATTTTTGCTGCCTCATCTACTGAAACAGTTGTATCTGATGTTAACTGTTCAGACATTTCAGTATCGTTTGAATCCTCTGCAACCTGCCCCTTTTCTATAGATGTCTCTACAATTTCCTCTTCTGTTGGCAAATCCCTATATTCTGTACTTTTTACAAATCTTGTGAATGACTCTACAGCTCTAAAAGTATTTCCCATGATACGTTGAGCTTCCTTAAGCTTTTCACTCTTTGGAATATTTGGATTATTCACGATACTTTTTAGTTCTGCCAAATTTCCATTCATCTCATTTACTTGAAGCCTTTGAGCCTCTTCTTTTGTCTTACATCTCTCCAACCTACGCTCATAAGCTTCTTGTTCCATTCTTGCCGCTTTATATTCCATATAGGCTTTAGGGTCTTTCTGACGAATAGCATCTTCTTCTGAAGCTGTTAATTCTTGACCGCTTGCAATCTTGTTATAAATCTGACTATATGCAGAACTTTCTTTGTCTCGCTCAAGTTGCTCTCGGAAATGCTGAATCATGCTTTCTTCCTGACTTGTTACAGTCATACCCTCTTGCTTCTTTACAACATCCCCGGTAGCCTTCTTTTGCTCCCAATCATTTACTAACTGCATCTGATTCACAGCGTTTCGTATTGTACCTGCAATCATAGCACACCTCCAATTCCCGGTTAATGCTACGATTAAATAGTGATATCAAACTTCATACCCTGTGTTGCCTTTTCTTCTGTTATCTTACTCCAATCCAGTTCAGAAATCTTTTCAAGTAATTCTTCTTTTGAATTTGCCTGAATTGTAGTCCGCTTAACAGTTACATCCTTCTTTTCCTGCTTTTTCTCCTCTGCACGTTTTTCCTTTAATTCTTCAAGCCGTTCTTTCTGCTTTTCTGTAATCTTCTCCAAATCAGCAAAAAGTGTCATCTTTCCATCATCATCAAAGGACATAGTTAACTTATTTAATACAGTTCCACTATTGTCTGTCGTTCCCCAAGCACGTTCAAACCCAAACTGTTCATTGATTTTATCTGACATCTCAACTGCAGTTTTTACCGTAGACAATTTTTCCCGTGCATATTTCTCATCGGATGCCATTCTTTCAAGTTCAGCACTTGAAAAAACAACTGTAAATTCCTTATCGCTTTGGTCTACTAATCCTCTGAAATCATCGCCTTTATCAGCAATAATAAAATCGAAATCCGCATTATCCTTACGCAATGTTTCCAGATATTTCTGTGCCTTAGAAGATAACTTATCTTCGCTGGATTTTATTTTCTGTGCATTGGGCTGCACATCTTTTGCTTTCTCTGTGTTATTTTGCTTACTAACAGTATTGCTCTTATAATAATCTGTTACCTGTGTTAAATTAGCTGCTCTAATCATGGTATCATCCTCCTTGAAAATTGATACAGAAATCCGTTTCTATATCTGTAATATCGGCACTTTATATCCAAAAGTTAATAGTGCGTAAAATTCAAATTTTCTTTTCCCTAATAATTACAAATATTCCTTGGAAATTGCTTCCACACCATACATTTCCATAAATGCATCCAGGTCCGCTGCATCCCCAATCAACATATTCTCGTCAAAGTGTACGATAAGCATATCTTAAAATCCAGCCACATGTTCTCCGGTACAAATGATACATTTTAGAACTGCTTCCTTATTTATTTTTCATATCGAATCTTATATGCTTTCTTCTTAAAAATAGGGAATATCTAATTTATTATCATCAAGGTCGGACATTCATCCGACCTCTTGATTATACTATAGATTCTATAAAAATTCATCTGTTATCACTGCAGCATTGCTTCTTTTTTCTTCTGTTCCGCAATCTTCTCATGAATGTTGGTATTATACAGCCTGTACAAATCCGTATCCTTGCTGATCTGATTATCAAAGGGAATTACTACCGAACCACACTTAATAAGTCCCATTCCAGAGGCGGTATTAGTTACGAACCGAAGCTGTGCCTCTGATACCCCGATAACCTCCGCCATCTTTACCCTGCTTATCAAACACTCCCCGCATACTTGCAAATCTTGTCACTCCATTTTTATCATTTCCTTTGAAAACAACATTGTGATAATGCCTGCTCTCATAAATCAGTCCTTCTTTTAAAAACAAATCTATGACTGCTCTGCTGATTCCTCTCTCCTGATTCAGATAGGAAATAAGATAGGAATTATCTCCTGCCGGTTCCGGTAGGACAAATGGCTTTCTCTCTTCTGCCTGCTTCTGCGATACCTGATGAACAAGTGGCTGCTTTACAGGATTCTCGATTCTTCTGTATCCTGCAAAATCTAAAAGCCAGAATACAGCCTCTTTTACACTCATTCCACAGAATACCCGTAAGAAATCTATCTGTGAGCCGCCATTGTTGCCTTTGTCAAACTGCCTTGACCATCTGTACCAATGGCT
>NZ_JAJEQU010000049.1:0-1565 GCF_020687575.1 Roseburia sp. CLA-AA-H209 | reverse complement strand
GTCGGCGGGGCTTTCAGCCAGACCTGCTCATGCCGCAGGGGGCACTCTTGCGCAGAGGGCGTTCCGACAGCTTCACTCCTGCCAAACTAGAAGAAGATGCTGTCGGAAATCAATGCCGGATACGGCAGAAAGGGGGAATCGTATCATGGCGATATTTCACTTTACAGTAAAGATTGTCGGACGCAGTAAAGGAAAATCTGTCATATCCGCATCGGCATATCTTAATGGAGATGTGATGAAAAATGAGGAAACAGGCAGGATCAGCTACTACACATCCAAAAAGGAAGTCGTCTACACCAGTCTGATGATGTGTGAAAATGCACCTCCTGAATGGCTGCATGTACCGGAAGAAAATATAAAAAGGTTTCACCAGTCTATCCGTTATAAAAGGGCAGGCGATAAGGAAGCCGCACTGGAAAAGTTTAAAATCACATTTCAGAAACAGCGGCTATGGAATGAGGTATTGAAGATAGAAAAAAATGCAGATGCACAGCTTGGACGCTCGTTTGAATTTTCCTTACCGAAAGAATGGAGCAGACAGGAACAGATTGATTATACAACCGAATATATTCAAAAAACTTTCGTGGACAAGGGAATGTGTGCCGATTGGAGCATACACGATAAGAACGATGGAAACCCACATGTCCATTTACTTGTAACCATGCGACCATTCAATCCGGATCATTCATGGGGCAACAAAGAAGTCAAGGACTGGGATTTTGTCAGAGATACTGAGGAAAATATCGTGGTTGATGAATCCCACCCGGATTGGTGGCAGGATAAGAAAAATCCAGACCGTCATGGAATCCGTATTCCGGTACTTGATGAAAACGGAGTACAGAAAGTCGGGGCAAGAAACAGAAAACAATGGAAACGGGTTCTGACCGATGCTACCGGCTGGAACAGTCCAAAAAATTGTGAGTTATGGCGAAGCGAATGGGCTAGGATGTGTAACCGGCATTTATCCATAGACAATCAGATTGACCACCGCTCTTATGAAAGACAGGGCAAATTGAAAGTCCCTACGATTCATGAGGGTGCAGATGCAAGGAAGATTGAGGAAAAATATCTCACCGGACAGATAAGGAAAGGTTCATGGAAGGTTGAGGAAAACCAGATGATTAAAAAACAAAATGCACTGCTGCAAAAGGTAATTGCAACCTTTGGTAAGGTATCCGGTGCATTGTCTATGTGGAGGGAGTGTTTGAATGACATTAGAAGAAAGCAAAGAAGTAATTCCCATGATGGAAGCAATGATTACACAGATAGAGGAACAGCAGAATATCATGGCAGAGATGCTTCAGGAGATACAGGAAAAGGACGAGAAACTGATGTGTTTTCAGGAGCAGGAAGAACGATTGCAGCAATTAGAGAGCGAATTATTAGAGCTGCTTCAAATCTTGCCGGATACAGAAGAACTGTTGATGCTTCTGGAAGAAAAGACAGACCAGATACAGAAACTCACAGACGAAAATCAGCAATGGCAGAAATTGGCACAGAAATTAAACAGCGAGAACCGGCTATTGCAGAAACAGAACAGCGAATTACTGAACTTGAACAGCAAT
>NZ_JAJEQU010000048.1:0-1565 GCF_020687575.1 Roseburia sp. CLA-AA-H209 | reverse complement strand
GTCGGCGGGGCTTTCAGCCAGACCTGCTCATGCCGCAGGGGGCACTCTTGCGCAGAGGGCGTTCCGACAGCTTCACTTCTGCCAAACCAGAAGAAGATGCTGTCGGAAATCAATGCCGGATACGGCAGAAAGGGGGAATCGTATCATGGCGATATTTCACTTTACAGTAAAGATTGTCGGGCGCAGTAAAGGAAAATCTGTCATATCCGCATCGGCATATCTTAATGGAGATGTGATGAAGAATGAGGAAACAGGCAGAATCAGTTACTATACTTCCAAAAAGGAAGTCGTCTACACCAGTCTGATGATGTGCGAAAATGCACCTCCTGAATGGCTGCATGTACCGGAAGAAAATATAAAAAGGTTTCAACAGTCTATCCGTTATAAAAGAGCGGATGATAAAGATGCCGCACTGGAAAAGTTTAAAATCACATTTCAGAAACAGCGTCTATGGAATGAGGTATTGAAGATAGAAAAAAATGCAGATGCACAGCTTGGACGCTCATTTGAATTTTCCCTGCCGAAAGAATGGAGCAGACAGGAACAGATTGATTATACAACCGAATATATTCAAAAGACTTTCGTGGACGAGGGAATGTGTGCCGACTGGAGCATACACGATAAGGGCGACGGGAACCCACATGTGCATTTACTTGTAACCATGCGACCATTCAATCCAGACCACTCATGGGGCAGCAAGGAAGTCAAGGACTGGGATTTTGTCAGAGATACTGACGGAAATATCGTGGTTGATGAATCCCACCCGGACTGGTGGCAGGATAAGAAAAATCCAGACCGTCATGGAATCCGTATTCCGGTACTTGATGAAAACGGAGTACAGAAAGTCGGGGCAAGAAACAGAAAACAATGGAAAAGGGTTCTGACTGACGCTACCGGCTGGAACAATCCAAAGAATTGTGAGTTATGGCGAAGCGAATGGGCAAAGATGTGTAACCGGCATTTATCCATAGACAATCTGATTGACCACCGCTCTTATGAAAGACAGGGCAAATTGAAAGTCCCTACGATTCATGAGGGTGCAGATGCAAGGAAGATTGAGGAAAAATATCTCACCGGGCAGATAAGGAAAGGTTCATGGAAGGTCGAGGAAAACCAGATGATAAAAAAACAAAATGCACTGCTGCAAAAGGTAATTGCAACCTTTGGTAAGGTATCCGGTGCATTGTCGATGTGGAGGGAGTGGTTGAATGACATTAGAAGAAAGCAAAGAAGTAATTCCCATGATGGAAGCAATGATTACACAGATAGAGGAACAGCAGAATATCATGGCAGAGATGCTTCAGGAGATACAGGAAAAGGACGAGAAGCTGATGTGCTTTCAGGAGCAGGAAGAACGATTGCAGCAATTAGAGAAAGAATTGTCAGAGCTGCTACAAATCTTACCGGATACAGAAGAACTGTTGATGCTTCTGGAAGAAAAGACAGACCAGATACAGAAACTCACAGACGAAAATCAGCAATGGCAGGAATTGGCACAGAAATTAAACAGCGAGAACCGGCTATTGCAGAAACAGAACAGCGAATTACTGAACTTGAACAGCAAT
>NZ_JAJEQU010000047.1:0-1749 GCF_020687575.1 Roseburia sp. CLA-AA-H209 | reverse complement strand
AACGGAAATATTTCGGTGGCAATATCTGGTACAAATGATCCAGATGGGAAAATAGCGAAAGAGAATGCTGAACGAAAGGCAAAAGAGAACAGAGAAAAAGAGGAAAAGGTAAAAGAAAAAAGAGCTGCTAAAAAAGCAGAGGAAGAAAAAGCTGCAAAGAAACGTGCAGAAAAATCGGCAGAAGGAAAAGAAACGGGTGATTATACCTTATCCGTAACTGGTAATGATGTAAAAAGTATGACACAGAGTCTTGTAGCAGAATCTGTGAGTATTTCTGCACCTGATAGATCAAGTTTTGATATTAAGGCATAAGAGGATTCGATAAAAGGAAAATATCAAATTGGTGCATTGGATGGCATCACCAGAGAGTAGAGTGGCAGAAAGTCAGTAGATATAAATCGTTTTATTGGTTCATTGAGCAATGACAGTGATGTAGATTACCTGAAAATAGATGCAGGTTCTTTGACATCGAGCAAGATAGATAAAGAAGTATAGAAAGTGTGGACTAACTTAAGGAGGTTGCTATGAAAGTTCAAGGAAATAGGTATATTAATAATCCAGAGATGATAAAAAATAAGGTTGAGAAGAAAACAACTGTTCCTCAGAATATTATTTCGGAGGATGATGTGAAAATCAGTGATTCAGCAAGAAAGTTAGTTGAGACTGCTCGTAATAAGGTATCGGATTTTCATACAATGCATTTTTCATCTATTATGGGAGAGATAAGAGAGATACCAGCAGAATATAAATGTGAAAATTTATTCAAATTAGATTTGAAAGCAGCTTCCATTTCTGGAGAACAAAGTGCGTTTGAAGGCTGTTCGGAAAATCAGTCAGAGGTTTTTGAAAAATGGCTGGACGAAAATGCTTCTGAATATTTGACAGAAGATGAAATGAAAGATTTAAAAGAGAAGATTAATGCAATGACAGCAGATGTAGATTCTTTGAATGCTCAGGAGGGATATAGAGGAACTTCTTATGAATCTGTATTTTTGTTAAGTGCAAGTGAAGTGGGGCTAAGGAAAGTAAATGAAATGTATGTTCCAGAGCAATTTCAAGCTGGTTTTTCAGACATGATTGACGAATATGTTCATTTTAATGATTCAGCACGTAATTCCATCATGGAGAGAATGACACCAGATTACATGGTTGTTGGAATTGGAAGCAAAACAGAATCTTATAAGTACAAGTCAGAAATAATCTCAGATGAGACAGCTTTTTATACAAATGAGAAGAAAGAGATAAGTGGTATCTGCAATCAGTTTTTAAATGGTAAAACAGATCAAAAATTATTTTGTAATGAGATGAAAGACCGTTTAAATGATTACTATGGAAGCAGGTATGAATTAAGGAATCAGCCAGAAGCTGTTGAAGGCAGAGTAAATAATATGCTGGACAAATTGCAGCATATGTTTGGCGTTTAATGTTGAAAAAGGGTTTGGAGAATAATTATGAAGACAGTAACAGATGTAAACACAGTAAACCAGCTGTTGACATATTCAAAGCAGGCAGAGGCAGGAATACACCAAAAAGCAATACAGATGTTGCTTGGAGCAGGAAATAATAAAAAACAGGACAGTTTAAGTATTTCTGATGCTGCACGAGGCTTTTCAAAGCAATCCATAGCTGCACTGATAGATAAAAATGCGAATATTTCTAACAGTGAATTAGCTTATTATTTTGCAAACTATAATAATTCAAGTGCTATTTTGGATGCAATCAATTTTGGGGAGAATGTTTCCTGTGGAT
>NZ_JAJEQU010000046.1:0-1847 GCF_020687575.1 Roseburia sp. CLA-AA-H209 | reverse complement strand
TGTGAAGCGGAACAGAACCTAAAGGATGCAGCGGAAGAACGTGAGACGCAGGGAGTGTGGAAGACCGTTGCCGGAGTAGGTTTGCTTGTAGTAGGCGGAGTATGTATAGTCGCATCATGGGGAACAGCAACACCAATTGTTGCAGCCGCAGAGGGTATTGTTGGAACCGGAACGACTATTTTTGGAGTCACAGATTCTGCGGAAGGTGCCCAGGATATTTATTATGGAAGCATCGGAGATATTGACAGTACCGCAGTAAATGACTTAAAAGATGTGGCATTCCAAGGAAATGAGGAAGCATATTATCTGACAGAAAGTGTCTTTGCATTTGCAGCATCCGCAATGATTCCAATCGGTCAGGCGGCCTCAGCAGGAAACCTGACATTCCGAAGTGGAGCAACAATCGTTGCAAAAGAAGGGATTGCAACAGCAGCAGGTGCAGGAGCCTAGAAATGTACGACGGATTTAACCGGAAACCAGACCGCAGGAATGATAGCAGGTATGGAAGCAAGTATGGCAACTGCGCAAGGACTGAATGGAATTGAAGCAGGAGCGAAGAAACTGGCGAAACCGAAGCTTGGAGATGTTGGAGACGGCGGAGGTTCAGCGTTTGCAAGAAATAATTTAAAATCTGTGTTAGCTAATGAAAGTTTGACATTAGATGAGTTTAATACACTTCGTTTAGCAGATGTAAATGAATTGTCAGCAGAACAAATTGGAAAATTAAAAAATATAAGAGAAGCAGTGCCTAAGATTGATAGTAATACAGTGATTCAAAAAACTATTCCCTTTGAGGATATAGGAAAATACATAGGAGATGACGGATATAGTACTATCAGAGGCTATATAGCAAGATATGATGATGTTTCACATATTCATGGTTATGATAATGTTGTAGAATCATCAAGATTAGACTATACAATAAATAGTGATATTAGACCATATCCAGAAGGTGGAAATGCATATGGTTATATTAAATTTATGACGGATGATGTGGATAGGATTGGAATACCGTATGGAACAGAATTTGGTGGGGGAAATACAGACCCTGCCCCATGTACACGTAATGGATTTACAGGTGCAAGGAATGGAGAAGTTATTCCAGAATGGACAGTTGATGGTAACCTGGAACCAATAGAAGGTGCTGAATTGCATAGGGTAATTGATTCAGAAGATTCTATCGTAGCTATTTTTGATGGCGAACATTTCAGAGAGGTGAAAAAATGATAAAAAATGGAAAATATGCTTATTATAAAGGAAATGAATATAAATTTTCAAGAGATGCTGATGGTAATTATATTATTATAACATCAGATCTAAAGAAAACTGATTGTACATTTAAAGATAAATATAATACAGGAGTATACAGTAAATTAGTGAATATATCAGATGTAGATGAAATTTACAAAATTGCAACTTATGGAAAGGTGAATGAAGAGAGGGTTTCAATTATAAAGGAAAAAAACGGAGAATATTTGGTTAGTACAAATGACTGTAAGATAGGGGAAAAGCTGAAGTTGGATCGAGTTGACAAATATGCATATGAGGGATGGTTAAATTCAAATATAGTAAAGCTTGATGAGGAAAAACAAGTTATAAAATAATTGGTTTACATGAGCAGTTGGATCAGGAGCTATTGAATTTTATTACAACAATCCAAAATCAGGAAAGTAGTACCGTAACAGCGCTGGAGAATTCTGTAGACTTATTAATTTCGAGCCTGAACAGCTGTATTGCAAAAGTAGGGTTGAACCAGGGAACAATTGCAAATTATGAAAGCAACAGCTTTTATACAGATAAGGACGTGTATGCACTTGCCAATATCAGTGAATTGTTTTATCAGCAGC
>NZ_JAJEQU010000045.1:0-1872 GCF_020687575.1 Roseburia sp. CLA-AA-H209 | reverse complement strand
GGTAGTGTCAAAAGACTACCTCTTTTTTGTTCTAAAACCTTTATTTTAGGGAGTTTGCAAACAAAAAGAGCAATCCCCCCTATTTTCTGGTATAATGTCAATCGCCAAACCAACAAAACAAGAAACGAGGTTATTGCTCATGGACATTATACTTTATTTATTAAATTACATCAATTACCAACGCAAAATTATTGGTCAGTTATTGAATTTTATTTGCAGATACATCCCACTAAAGCAGTGGGCTTTTGATGATTCTCATTCTCCTAAATATCAAAAATTCAAGATAGATGAACTCCCTAAAATTCTTCACTACGAGTCTTGGGATTATCGTCTTCTACTTCCATACTTAGAATGGAAGTATGGTAAGAAAATCAAACCTGTGCATCGTCGCTCAGACTGCAACATCCCTGACGATTGCTCCTGCCCTCGTTGCAACGCTCCAAAGATTTATCTTTACAAAAACAATGGTTCTAAAGGACAAATCTGGTGTAAGGTTTGTGACACTAAATTCAACCTTAACGAAAATCGATTCACAAAAACCACTTCCCTTCGTTGCCCTCACTGCTCCAGAATACTGGAACCTATCAAGAGTAGAAAGCACTTTATCATTCACAAATGTAGAAACCTTAAATGCCCTTACTATCTTCATAATCTTAAAAAAGTTGATAGAGAACATTTAGATGAAAAACATGGAAAAAGCAAATATAAACTCCACTACATCTACCGCGAATTTACGATAGATTTTTTTAAGATGGATTTATCTTCTCTTCCTAAAAATGCGTCTTCCTTAAATTTTAAGAGGCACGATTCCTACACCATGTCACTGTGCTTAACCTATCGTGTCAACTTAGGTCTCTCTTTGCGAAAAACCGCTCAAGCTCTCCGAGACATTCATGGAATAAAAATATCTCATCAACAAGTAGCGAATTACTGTACTACTGCCGCCATCTGTGTAAAGCCTTTCACCGACAATTACGATTACAAAGTTGGTAAAGTATTAACTGCTGACGAAACCTACATAAAAATCAAAGGTATAAAAGGTTACATCTGGTTTATTATGGACGCTGCAAAACGCTCCATCCTCGGATACCAAATCTCTGATAATCGTGGTGTTGGTCCATGCATTCTTTCCATGCGTATGGCGTTAAAACACTACAAAGAAAAACTACCAGAACACTTTAAATTTATCGCCGACGGATACAGCGCATACCCATTAGCAGCTCAACAATTCTTCCGCCAGTTTGGTGAAAAATTTAAGTTTGATATCACCCAAGTAATCGGCCTTACCAACGATGATGAGGTATCTACCAAATATCGCCCTTACAAACAGATGATTGAACGACTTAACAGAACCTACAAAGAATCCTATCGTCCTACCAACGGTTTTGATAACATCGAAGGCGCCAACTACGATTTAGCTCTCTGGGTAACTTATTACAACTTCCTGCGTCCCCATAGGCACAATGGTTATCGTGTCCTAAATCATGTACAAGAGCTTGATAATGCCGATAACATGCCAGGAAAATGGCAACTACTAATCTATCTAGGACAATGCAGAATTAAACAGATGCAACAGGGTGAAGCCCATAACTGTTCCTAGATTCAAAGCCCGAGGTTAATATCAGCCACCGTAAGCAACGCTTACGGCTGTGTCCTTGAAGGCACACAGAGGCAATGCTAAAATGCTGTGATGCGACGGAAAGAGTGTAACTGTTCCTGAGTTCTTCGCCGTCGGTAATACGATCAGAGCATTGCTTTTGTGCGCCCTCAAGGATGGCGTCCGTTATCAAAAACATAAATATCTGCAATTTTCAAGGTTCATTTGAGCCTATTTTTCTTCGGCTCGTTTTTCATAGCTTACTTGACACTATC
>NZ_JAJEQU010000044.1:0-1992 GCF_020687575.1 Roseburia sp. CLA-AA-H209 | reverse complement strand
GCATCCTGCGTCAGGAGGCTCTGATAATAACTCATCAGACCAATTAACTGTGAAAAGCCTGCCCGGTACGCTGTCATAGCATCCATTGATACATTTAAATCCGGAACTGTAAGCTGTTTTCCTTCTACCTCACCGGATACCGTTGAAAAAGAATGTACCTTGGATGCATAAACATTGGTATCTAATTTTATCAGCCTGATAATTAGTTACTGATATAGCAGGACTTCCTGTTCTTGCTATCAAAATAGACCTTATAAACTCCAGCATAGAGTCCATATTCTGTGTGTCATTTTGATTTCATCAAACAATAGTTCTGTGTAAGAATGAAAACACCAACTTGAAACAAGTCAGTAAAATCAATGTTTTACAGTACCTTAGAAATAAAATGTCAGACAAATCCTTTTGTATACCTGAGGGCAAATTTCGCCATAAGGAGTCCTTTCCCCTTTAGGTAAATGACAAAAAGCTATTATTAATCTCTGTATGTCATTCACTTCGTGAACAGACAGAGAGTAAAATAGCTTTTTGAGTTAAGGGTTTTGGAGTCCTAAAGTATAACCATAATTAAATTTATATATTTTATTCAACTACATCTTCACCATATACACCATCATTTTGATATTGCAAAATAAGATTATACATTTCTTCAACATCTAATTGGCATAACTCCGCCTCTTCATTTGTAATTTCAATTCTTTTTTTCTTTATCATATGCGCTCCTGCATCATACTGAAGATAATATTGCCCTTTGTTTTCCAGTAGACTAATACCCTCATCTTCTATAATTAACTTCATTTTAAAGCACCTCTATTCAAATAAATGTTTATATGTATATGTTCCTTCTTTCGCCGGATTAATAACTGCTTCTTTTATTCCACCACTTGTATAGCCGCCTGGTTCCCAGTATTCCGGTCATGCACCTAATTCATTGCCAGATGGAAGTCTTAAACTAGATGTGTCCTGAATTGTCACTATAACAGGATTACTTCCTAAATATCCTTTGTCTAATCCCAAAACACTTTCTATTTTAGCCACATCCCCATCTGCGTTTCGAATTATTTCACTTAGTTCATCCCCAGACATTACAAATGTACCACCTTTACCACCAATTGTTCCTGATGGCTCACTTGGCATTATTTTTACCGCACCACTTTTCTTGAATGAATTTAGATGATTATTAATATATTCCTCACTCAAATAAGTTTCTGGTAATGGTTTCTGTCCCTTTGGTGTGCCTTTTATTTTTTCTACTTGTTCAAGTGACAATCCCTCTTCTCTAAGTTTACTCCACGATGAATATTGCTTTCCATCCTCAAATGACATATTACCTAAGTTCGAATATCTACCACCCTTTACAGCCGAACCCACATCCGCATCATTTAATACTGCGCCACCGTCAGTTCCCACATCTCCAAGCTTCGGTTTCGCCAGTTTCTTCGCTCCTGCTTCAATTCCATTCAGTCCTTGCGCAGTTGCCATACTTGCTTCCATACCTGCTATCATTCCTGCTGTCTGGTTTCCGGTTAAATCCGTCGTACATTTCTGGGCTCCTGCACCTGCTGCTGTTGCAATCCCTTCTTTTGCAACGATTGTTGCTCCACTCCTAAATGTCAGGTTTCCTGCTGAGGCCGCCTGACCGATTGGAATCATTGCGGATGCTGCAAATGCAAAGACACTTTCTGTCAGATAATATGCTTCCTCATTTCCTTGGAATACCACATCTTTTAAGTCATTTACTGCGGTACTGTCAATATCTCCGATGCTTCCATAATAAATATCCTGGGCACCTTCCGCAGAATCTGCGACTCCATAAATAGTCATTCCGGTTTCCATAGCTACTCCAACCGCTGCAACAATGGGCGACGCTGCACCTGCAGTTGCAATAATACATGCCACCCCAACACCAACCAATACGACTCCGGCAACGGTCTTCCACACTCCCTGCGTCTCACGTTCTTCCGCTGCATCCTTTAGGTTCTGTTCCGCTTCACA
>NZ_JAJEQU010000043.1:0-2039 GCF_020687575.1 Roseburia sp. CLA-AA-H209 | reverse complement strand
ACCTTATACGCCGCAGTGTGCATCCTCGCGGAGCGTTTTTTACTTTACAGGAAAGCAATTTCCTGTAAAGTAAAAAAACAGCAGTGTCCATGTTTTCTTCAACATATTTAAGACACTGCTGTTTTATCTGCCTTATCGGTAGCTTTGCTTTATAGATGACTAAGTGTTACATTTTGTTATCCGTTTTTAGTTTTTCTGCCCTAAAGTTACGGTTACCGTCTGTTCCTGATACTGTCCATCTGTCTGACGTTCAAATACAACTTCTACAGAATCACCTGCTGCACAATACTTAATCGCATCATTTAATTCTGTTGTAGATGAAACCTTGCTTCCATCAAAGGATGTGATAATATCTCCTGCCTGTAAGCCTGCCTGCTCTGCCGGTGAACCTTCCTTTACCTGATAGAGATATATTCCTTCCGGCATATTATAGGTCTGTGCAACGGTGGAGGATACATCTACACCGGAGATTCCAAGATATGCGGAACGGGATTCATCCACCTGTTCCCGGTTGATTAATTTTTCAATAATCGGAGACGCTGTATTAATCGGGATAGCATAGCCCATACCTTCTACACTGGTATCAGAATATTTTACAGAACTGATACCGATTACTTCACCCTTGGCGTTCAGTAATGCGCCACCACTATTACCAGGGTTAATAGCCGCATCAGTCTGAATCAGTTCATTGGTTGTGGTAGAACCGTCTTCATTTTCTACGGACACCTCTCGGTTCAATGCACTGATAACACCGGTTGTAACAGACTGCCCATAACCTAACGCATTTCCAATTGCGACTGCTGCCTGACCTACACTTAAGTCATCAGAATTGCCAAGGGTTGCAACCTTAATGGTACTTAAGGTGTCTGCGCTGATATCGGAAATCGGAACTGCAACGACTGCTAAGTCACTTCCTGCATCTGTTCCTTTTACTTCTGCGGCTACTGTGCTGTCATCGGAAAACTGCACGGTAATACTTTGGGCACCGGATACCACATGATTATTCGTTGCTACATAGATGTACTGGTCATCCTGGCTTACTATGATTCCGGAACCACAGCTTTCCTGTGGCTGTGATGCAGTATATCCATACCAGGTGCTTACCTGTTTTTCACTCATATTCGTAATTGCAACAATAGATGGCATTACATTATCTGCAATATCTGAGACATCCGTCAAATCGGTTACTGCTTTGGATGAAGTATTTGCTGCCTTAACGGTATCTCCGCTGCTGCTCTTATTCAGGGAAGCCTCTGTCTTAGCAGATTCAGAGTTGCTCCACTTCGTTCCAAGCAGCTGATTTGTTCCCGCAAATACGCTTCCTGAAATCAATCCAAAGACTAATGCAATAGCTGCACATTTTGCAAGTTTTACACCAAATCCGCCTTTACCATGTTCTTTCTTTACTTTTTCTTTCCGTTTTTTCTTCTGCTGATTCTGTCCATATGGCTGTGTTCCCTGACTATAATAGGCATTTCCCTGTCCATACTGGGTTCCCTGACTATAATAGGCATTTTCCTGCCCATACTGGGTTCCCTGACTGTAGCCCTGTGAAGTATTTCCGTTCACCTGACTGCTCCATGAAGTATTTGTTCCGTCTCCTGTCTGCTGGTTCGTCTGATTATATGAATAAGGAGAGCCGGAGTTAAAATTGTTGTTATAATTGTTTTCCATAAAGATTACTCCTTTCATCTCTTTGTTACTTTCTGATTATGATAATATCCATAAATTGTGTTAGTTCTGTGTCTATTTATTGAGAAAAATATGTTTCTTTTATGTTTAATTTGTAAAAAGCTCTGCAAAAGAGGATATATTTTACATTAGAATTTTTTCTATAAAAAAGGACATTTTATTTTCACACCGAAATACCACCGTTCTTAATATTTCGTTTTGCTTTTTGCTATAAAAACAGTCTTTCCAATGTTTGACATAGATAGCTCCACCGTTCGTCGAAATACGGATGCCTGATAAGGACTGTTAGGGGCACTTAGGATTTCGTCTGGCACCCGGCAACGCTGGCACAGGACGTGCCAGCGAGG
>NZ_JAJEQU010000042.1:0-2154 GCF_020687575.1 Roseburia sp. CLA-AA-H209 | reverse complement strand
ACCAAGTCGACAAATCAAAAGTTGCCGTGCAAAAAGCATTAGACGAAACACAAATGCTGTTTGACAGTTTGATGCAGAAATATTTCGTGTAATACAAGTATTAGGGAGGTGAAGTAAATGAATATAATAAATGATTTTTTCAAAGGAGGTGGAATATACAATAAAGTTTCTTTTGCAATTGGAGTATTATCTTTGATATTTAGTGTTATCAGTTATTATTCGGCAAATAAAGCAAAGGCTAATGCATCGAATGCAGCTGACATGGCAAAGCAAGTATCAGGAAAATTAGATATACTTGAAAACCAATTAGCATATACCAATAAACTAAAAAATGAATATGAGCAGTTGCTTAAATCTGCTCAAAACTATATGGGAAATAGTAAAGATAAAATCAGTAAGTACATTTCATTACTAAATCGTATAAAAAATAGTCGAGCTTGTTTGCTTAATAGAGATGAAATAGAAGAAGCAATTAGCAATTTAAATAAGTTGATGATGAAAGGTGCGATTATAAGTGGGGATGAATCGGCAATTGGGATTGCAAATGGACTAGTCGAATCTTTTATTGAATCATTGGGTTTCATAATAGTAGATGAAGATGTAAGTGAGATATAGCTTTTGTTTATTACAAATTTAGAAAATCAAAAAGTTGAAATGATAGGAGAATGCTATAAAAGAATAAGGTTTATTTTTTACTTGCAGTCTAATCGAATACATTTCGCGTAAAAGGAAAAATATTCGTGCTGATGTAGTGAATAAACTTGGAAAGACTAGAATTAGCAAGATTTATGAACTTGCGGATGTATATCATTGCGATAATATCGACAGCGTTAGTGATAAGTTTATTGCGGATGCAAATATTCGCATGGGAGAATTTGATAATGTATCTGATTGTGGTTACGCATTGCCTTCGTATTGGGATATAGGAAAGGTGTACAAACGCCTTATAAAAATGGTTGCAGATGATGAAAAAATTGAAATTGTTGATGCATTGATGAAAGTGTACAGTTCGTTTATCAGTTCGAAGATAGATGATTACAATAGCAGTGTTTATTATGAAAATCCAAATTACATTTTTGAATGCTATAAGGAAAATAAGATATTATAAAGAATATGGTTGTAGGATGTTGGTATCAGAAGAGGAGAAACCAACATGGAAGAAAAAATTGTAACAGTATTGAATGAAATGTCAGAGTATTTATCAATTACTCAAATGAAAAAACTGCAAGAGGTTATTATTAAAACATTTGCCGAAAATGAAGCGTCAAAAGTGAATATAAAGAATGAAGACTTTTTGAATATGTTTTTGGCAGCGAAGAGAATTGAAGGATGTTCAGAGAGAACGATTAATTATTATAGGGTAACAGTACTACATTTATTATCGTGTACGGAGAAAAATGTTCGAAAGATTACAACCGAGGAAATGCGGGAGTATTTATCGAATTATCAAAAGCGAAATAATTGTTCTAATGTTACGATTGATAATGTGCGTAGAAATATTTCAAGTTTCTTTTCATGGCTGGAAGAGGAAGATTATATCTTAAAAAGTCCAATGAAAAGAATACATAAAATAAAAACGAAAAAGATTGTTAAGAATACCATCTCGGATGAAGAAATCGAAAAACTGCGTGACAACTGTAAAGAAAAAAGAGATTTGGCTATGATTGATCTATTGTATTCGACCGGAATCAGGGTTGGAGAATTGGTCAATCTTAACATAGATGATATAAATTTTGAAGGTAGAGAATGTATTGTTTATGGAAAAGGTGATAAAGAGCGGCGAGTATATTTCGATGCAAAGACAAAAGTTCATTTAAAACAATATCTTGAAACTAGATTTGATCATAATGAGGCTTTATTTGTGACTTTGGACGCTCCACATGAGAGATTGAAAATTAGCGGTGTTGAGATACGTTTGCGAAACATTGGAAGAACTTTAAACCTTGAAAAAATTCATCCGCATAAGTTTCGAAGAACAATGGCAACTAGAGCAATTGATAAAGGAATGCCAATAGAACAAGTACAAAGACTGTTAGGACATTCACAAATAGACACTACCATGCAATATGCAATGGTAAATCAAAATAATGTTAAAACATCTCATCAAAAATATATAGCGTAATTATAATATAAAATTCGGATTTGTTGGGATGA
>NZ_JAJEQU010000041.1:0-2226 GCF_020687575.1 Roseburia sp. CLA-AA-H209 | reverse complement strand
CCTGTACAATACAGGATAGCATCCATGTGTTCAGCCTAGTTCATAAATATGTGTCCAGGATTCTGGGTACATATCAGACGATGGGGCTTCTACTTATTTTATATTCCAGTTTATGCAACCGGATTTCCGCACTTGGTACAGAACTTATTTCCAGCTACAAGCGGAGCACCACATTTACTGCATACCGGCTGTACTGGCTGCTGTGGCTGTACTGGCTGCTGCGGTTGTACTGGCTGGCTCTGGAACTGTCCCTGCTGCTGCACTGGCTGGCTCTGGAACTGTCCCTGCTGCTGTGGCTGCACTGGCTGGCTCTGGAACTGTCCCTGCTGCTGTGGCTGCATTGGCTGTCCCTGGAACTGTCCCTGCTGTGGTGGTACATTTCCATACATATTCTGCTGTGGCATTCCCTGATATCCGTTCATCATTTTCTGTCTGATTAATGGCTTCTCAGCCTGAAGTACGTTGATAATAATCAACAGATCCAACACTACAATTGCCAGAATAAATAAGATATTAAATATAAATCCGGCTGTAACTTTTGCTGTACAGTAATTATCTGTTGCTTCCTTATTTACTCCGACGCAAAGTGCAATCCAGAAAATAAAGTCAACAACTGCACAGCTTCCGGATGCGATTGCAGCAATTTTATCTTTTAATACGCTCTTTAAGCACCAGAGAGCCAGCATAGCGATTGGAAGCAGCAGCATTATGATGCAGATTACTTTTGGATCAGATACACTTTCGCCTTCGATTTTAATACCTGTCATAGCTTTAAAAGCACTAATTTTAATATTTCCATATCCTGCACAGGATACCATGAATGATGGCACAAAGAAAAATACCATTAATAAAATAGATAACAGACGAATAATATTTTTCACATGAATGTGCTTTGTAAAATCATTTCCAGAATTCATTTCCTTCTCCTTTAGTTTCCAAACTGAGTTAAATTATCAGTTACTTCGTAAGTATAATCAACCTTCTGAGTTACAACCAGATCGTTAAACATCTGTGCTCCATCTGTATAACCATCAACATTGTACCAGCCGTCATCATACTCTAAATCAGTATATCCTTCGATATCACCATATGTATTAAAGCTCTGGCTTCCATCGGATAATGCCATAATATTTGTATATTTTACCGGGAAGTATACTACAGTCGGCTCAAATGCATTTTCTGCACTGGTTACAGTTGTTGAAAATACCAGATAAAGGACGTTTGTATCACCCCATGTATCACTGTTCTTTGCAACCAGATAATAAGAACCTTCATAGCTGAATCCGGAATTTCCAATATAGGAATTGTTATTTGCAAAATATGCATCTAACACATCTGTTGCTTCATTTTTCATGGAATCCAGATTGTCTGCTGAAATATCTGCAGCAGATGTTACATAAGAATCTACTCCGGATACAATATATTCTTTTGATGTCTGTGTGAATTTGTAACCATTTGCCAATGCATTCTCTTCTGACTCATCAACAGTTAAAGTTACGGTATCTCCGACATCAAGACTGTCATAATCTTCAAAGTTGAACCACAGATAACGTAAATAGTCATCCTCCGAATTATTTGTCCAGTTTGGATATACATAAGGTGGTGTTCCTGAGAAGGTTACCTCGATATCTTCAAACGGATCAACTTCTTTTACTTCTTCCAGTCCTTCTACTGTAAATTCCTGTTCTTTGGAAAGAATTTTAACTCCTGCTTTTTTCTCATAATCTTCATTCCATGAAGCAGTAACGGTTACCACATCACCATTTGACAGGTCTGAATCCGGTTTCACATCAAAAGTAATACTGTCAATCAAATCCCAGTTACTACTTCCCATCAAATCTGTGAGGTCACTCCAGTCAAGGTCATCAAGAGATTTTACATTTTTAAGTTTCTTTCCCTGTGCCTTGATAACAGCTTCACTGAATCCGGTCTCGTCGAAATCAACATATGCTGTTCCTGCTGTTTCATATCCGTTATACTCTACAGAAATATAATCGTTGATATTTACTTTCTTTTTCTGATTCTTCACTACCACAAGTGCAACAATTGCAACTACTACAACTGCAATGACTGCAATAAGCAATGCCCATAACTGTTTCGTCATCTTAAATGGTTTCTTAGGCGGGCGTGCCTGCTGTGGCTGTCCCTGGAACTGTCCCTGCTGTGGTCTTCCCTGGAACTGTCCCTGCTGTGGTCTTCCCTGGAACTGTCCCTGCTGTGGTCTTC
>NZ_JAJEQU010000040.1:0-2253 GCF_020687575.1 Roseburia sp. CLA-AA-H209 | reverse complement strand
ACATATGGAACGCTCAGTGAGGCAGAGCTGGAAGTAGTAAATAACGTAAAAAGACCGCAGCAGTTGGGAAATGTAGGAGAGGGTGGAAGTAAGACAGTAAAGTATTCACCAATCAAACCTTGTAATGAAATTAGTCAAGAAGTAGCAGAGTCTTTTAATGGTGCAACATTTACAAAAACAACGTTGACAGAAGATACAGTTATGTATAGAGTAAGTGGTGGTAAAGCAGGAGAGGTTGGTTCATATGTATCAAGAACGCCTCAAGGAGGAGAATTGCAATCACAATTGGATTTAGCATTAAATCCTTCGTGGGGAAATACAACAGAAAATATTACCAAGGTTGTTGTTCCAAAAGGAACCACAATTTATGAAGGTATAGCGGCACCACAAAATATATATGATAGTCTTGGAAATGTGATAGGAACATTGCCAGGAGGTGGAAATCAAGTATATATCCCAAAAGTGGAAGCGGGGTGGTTTAAATGATAAAATGTGAATGTAGTGAACGAATAGGAAGTGTTATTAATTCATATAAATTATATGAAGATATTAAATTGTTTTTTGAAGAACAGGTAAAAGAAGATATATTTTCAGAAGTACCAGTAGGAAAGCCATATTGTGATGGATTTGAGTGGAAAGCAGATAAATGGTACAAGTGTAAGTGTTGTGGATGTCTATGGGAAATTAAATATCCTGATTTTCCAGCAAAAGGTTTTGTTCGTAAGTTTGCTGATGGAATATATCACCAGAAGGAGATAGGGAAAAATGAATATTAAAGAACCAATTAGTAATCTTAAATTAGTCGAGGCAATTGAAGGATTAAGTAACAATAATGCAACACAACAGAAATTTTTTACAGAATTTGCACAAGCTAAATTACTATGCCCTGCAGATATTCATTTACAAAACAGTTCGAAAGATGGTAATGAAATAGTTGTAGGTGAAGGGTCTTCAATATCTATAAAGCATTTAGAAGATACAAAAGGTAATAAGTTTTTAATTGCATTTACTGATTGGGAAGAATTATATAAATGGAATTCCTCAAAAGAACAGCAAACAGTTATTTTTGGTTATAAGGATTTTCAAAACATTATGAAAGAATCGAGAGATGTATATACAGGAATGGTAATAAATCCTTTCGGTGCCAATATTGTGATTACGCTTCCAATGCTTGATGGAATGGAAAATGATTGTATAATTAAAAAAGAAGAACAGGTGTTTATAGGCATTCCAGCTGAATACCCAACTGAATTGATAAATGAGCTATGTGTATATTTTGATAAAGAAAAGAGTGTTGATAAGGCGTTTTTATTATGGATGGTAAGGGGTGAAGAAGGAAGCTATTTACTAATATTGGATTCAAAAGAAGAACCTAATAGTCTATACCCAAGAGTTGGAAAATTTTGCATTAGATTTTTAAGAGATAAGATGCTTGATATGGTTTCAGCGGATTCGGATTTTGGAAAGAATGCAATTAGAGAATACAAACCATTTTATGAAAGAGATTAATTTAATTATGGTTATACTTTAGGACTTCAAAAATCCCTAACTCAAAAAGCTACTTTAATCTCTGTCTGTTCACGAAGTGAATGACATACAGAGATTAATAATAGCTTTTTGTCATTTACCTAAAGGGGAAAGGACACCTTATGGCGAAATTTGCCCGCAGGTATACAAAAGGATTTGTCCGACAATTTATTTCTAAGGTACGGTAAATCATTGATTTTACTGACTTTATTGCAAGCAGACAGATTTCATTCTTTCACAGAACTATTGTTTGCTAAAATATTCATAAATACTGTGAAATAGTCATTTTCAGCAATTGATATAAAATTATAACAAAAGATTTCGTTACAAGTTTGGCTGGTATCTACAACAGTATATTTTTATGAAAGTATATGCCAAAATCAAGACAAGCCAACTAATTGTTAAGAAAATGCCTTATTCTGATATCTTGAATAATTTTAAGACCTAGGATAAGAAATTTAATCAGTACACCTATACGAACGATAGAACTACATGAGCAGTTGGATCAGGAATTATTAAATCTTATCACAGAAGTTCAGAACCATGAGAGCAGTACCGTGACAGCACTGGAGAATTCCGTGGAATTGTTACTATCGAGTCTGAATACCTGTATTGCAAAAATCGGATTGAACACAGCTGCAATTGCAAGTTATGAAAGCAACAGCTTTTATACAGATAAGGACGTGTATGCACTTGCCAATATCAGTGAATTGTTTTATCAGCAGC